>JAUIGQ010000022.1 GCA_030429925.1 Bacteroidia bacterium
CCTGAGGAATGGGTTAGACAACATTTAGTACAATACCTTATCCAAGAGAAGTCCTTTCCAAAAGGATTGATCGCAGTTGAAAAAGGATTGAAATTAAACGGTCTTCAGAAGAGGATGGATGTATTGGTATACGACAGAAAAGGCAATCCTCTCTTAATGGCTGAATGCAAAGCACCCAACATTTCTATCGATCAATCCGTCTTTGAACAAATTGGCAGATATAACATTCAAATGAAATTGCCGTATCTTTTGATCAGCAACGGATTGGAACATTACTGTGCAAAGGTGGAGTTCAATTCAGCCAAGATCTCTTTTTTAAATTCTATACCTGACTATAATGAGCTATAAGATCATAAGAACTATCGCACTTTCCATTGGTCTTCTATGGCTCTTACCCTCCTTTTCTCAGGAGACAAAGATCAGCTTGGAGTTGAGTTATTTCCTCGAAGATTGCAGTCCCACTGAAATGGTTCCCATCCTTTTTGAAAGTAGCGGACCTTTAATGAAAGAGGAGATCGAAAAGTTTGAAGGAGAAACAAGATTGCAAATAGGGAACTACTACTCTATCAATATTCCTGCAAACCGACTAATTGAGTTCAGCAAGTCTGAGCTGGTGAAAAGAATCGAATTCAGCAATGCCCCAGCGCATTTCCTAAGCGATACAATGTTGATACAAACAAGGGCTGATCAAGTGCATCAAATGGCTGCTCCCTTGAGAAAAAAGTACAGTGGAAAAGGGGTTGTGCTTGGAGTAATAGATTCAGGGATCGAATTAGACCATCCCGACTTCCAAGACAGTTTAGGAAACAGTCGGATCCTATATGTTTGGGACCAGAGAGTTTCATACAATCCTGCTAGAAAGCCAGGCAAATACGCTTATGGTGTTGAGTGGGATTCAGCCTCCATCAATAACAATATTTCCACCCATGACGATAATCCCGCTGAGTTTGGACATGGGTCTATGGTCACCGGAGCAGCAGCCTCCAATGCCAATGCCACGGGAAACTTCAAAGGAGTTGCACCTGAGGTGAACATCATTGCTGTGGCCACGGACTTCTCGGCAAACAATTGGCTGCAAACAGTTGCAGAGGCAGTTGATTATATCTTCAACAAAGCTGATAGTTTGGGAATGCCCTGTGTGATCAATGCCAGTATTGGAACCTATCTGGGTTCACATGATGGAAAGGACATAGCGGGACTAATGATCGATCAGATGATCCGTGCTAAGAGTGGAAGAGCACTTATTGCAGCTGCAGGAAATGCAGGTCAGTACAATTTCCATTTACAACACCAACCTAACCAAGACACCGTATTTACATGGATCGAATATGAGCCACAGTTGTATCAAAGTCAAGGTGGATTGTATTTTCAGATCTGGGCAGATTCTGCAGATATGGAAAACCTTCATTTTGCCTTTGGTGCCGACAGGCTAAGCGGTGGTCATTATGAGTTCAGGGGAAGAACTGCGTTTGACTCTATTCAAAGCAGGTTAAACACCATCTATCTCGACTCTATCATGAGCTTCAGCAATCAGAAGATCGCAGAGATTTATACTTATGCAGAGAAAAGCCAGGGAAGATATTTTATGGAAGTGGCCATTCCACAACCTGATTCTAGTCAGTATTTGTTCAGGCTGGAAAGTGCAGGAGTTGGAAAGCTGGATATCTGGAGTGCCATGAACATCACAGGAACATCAGATATTATACGCTCGAATCTTCCTAGTATCGCACAATTCCCTCCTATTCAGAATTATGTGAGAAGTGATTCCCTTCAATCCATGGTGAGTAGCTTTACCTGTCTACCCTCTGTGATCACCGTTGGGAATTACATCAACAGAAGTACCTATATAGATGTGAATGGAAATTCTCAACATGTGAATGTCACTCCCGGAGAGATCAGTCCTAACTCGAGTTTGGGACCCAATAGAGAAGGTTATTTAAAACCCGATATCTCATCAGCCGGCGATTATATGTTTGCTGCAGGAAGATTGGCAACCATGGCTACCACCATTCAGACCGCACCCGCCAAGATCTCTCAAGACAGCATGCATATGAGAAATGGTGGCACCTCTATGGCCGCTCCAACAGTGGCTGGGATGGTAGCCCTATATCTAGAACAATGTCCCAACTCTTCCTTTAGTAAGATCAAAAGCGATCTGCTGGCCTCGCACAGAACAGATGCTTTCTCATCTTCTGCTCCCAATCCTAAATGGGGAATAGGGAAAGCAGATGCCTATTCCTTTTTAAGCCAGAATGTATACCAACCTCAGATCACCATGCCCCTTCCGGATTACTGTGATGGAGATACCGCTATTCTAGGGTTGGCCAATGTCTATACCAGTTATCGATGGAGTAATGGAGATACAGGCGCCTATGCATTTGTGACTACTTCAGACAGCATTTTTGTAGAAGTGAATGATGGAAGTTGCAGTGCGATCTCAGATACCATTCAGATCTTTTTCAAACCCTCTCCGACAAAACCAACTTTGATCCAAAGGAATGACAGCTTGATCATTCTGGAAGCCGGTATCTACAAATGGTACCTCAATAACAACCGTATTCTTGGTGCCAATGATTCTATACTCGTTCCAAGCATATCAGGTCTGTACCATGCTGAACTGATAGGCATCAATGGATGTAGCGCCTTTTCAGACACCATCAATTATTTAGTCTCCAATATAGAAGATAGAGCAGGCTTTCCTTCTTTTAAGCTCTACCCCAACCCAACGGAGGATGAATTGAAGTTGATCTCAAATATCGCTGTTGAGAAGCTTGAGTTGATCGATCAGAATGGCAGGCTGCTGTTCCAAAAAGAAAGCTTAGAGAGCAAGCAACTTTATAGGATCCCAATGGGTCAATTAGAAAGAGGGGTTTATTTTATTCAACTAAAGACCTCTGAAGCTGTTATAAGAGAAAAGATAATCAAGTGGTAAGATCAGGATTAATAGGACTTATATTACTGACTGTATGGAGCTTAAGCTCTTATAGCCAAGTAAACAATAATGTAATCTTCAAGTTAAAGGCCGAGCACCGATTCAAGTGTCAGAAAGACAATACCTCCATCCCATCCCTTGAGGCACTATTTGAAAAGGAAGGCATTCAAGTTGAAAAGCTATTCCCCGATCACAGTCCCTTGAAGCAAAAGAACCTGAATGCCGGTTGGGTAGACATCAGCACTATCTATAAGATACAAACCGGATCGGAGGAAGAGAGAAAAGAATTGATCCATCGATTGAGAAAAGATCCCAATATAGCCTACGCAGAAGCTGAGGCTGAAAATCAACTCACTTACCAACCCAACGATACGGCAAATTATCTTCAATGGTACTTGGAAGCAGTCAGGGCTTTTGAAGCATGGGATATAGAAAAAGGAGATACTTCCGTTTTCATAGCAATCTCAGACACAGGTACAGATACCGATCACCCCGATCTCCAAGACGATTTATATAAGAATCATGCAGACCCGATCAATGGTATAGATGATGACAATGATGGATATGTAGACAATTTTTTGGGATGGGATCTGGGAATGGACGACAATGATGTGAATCCGGAAACACATGCAGGTTCCAGTCACGGGACCAATGTAGCGGGAATTGCATCTGCTTCTACCGACAATACAACTCAAGTTTCCGGCTGTGGATTCAATACCAGGATCATGACAGTGAAGATCGATAATGCAGTTGGTCAATTAGTAGCAGCCTATTCAAGCATAGTCTATGCAGCTGACAGAGGAGCCAAGATCATCAATTGCTCCTGGGGAAGTTATACCTATACCCAATTTGGGGAAGACATAGTGAACTATGCCAGTATCAACAGAGGAGCGCTGATAGTATGCGGAGCCGGAAATGGTCCGTTTAGCGGACCGGGGGCAGGAACAGGTATTGAAGATAGATTCTATCCTGCTGCTTTCGATAATGCCATGGCCATTGGGGCAACAGATACAGGTGATATTGTAAAGCTGAGTTCTAACTATGGTTATTGGTTGAACATTTTTGCTCCTGGAGAAAGAATGTGGACCACAACAGGAGGCGGAAATATTGGTCGGAATGGAGGAACATCCATGGCCGCTCCGGTGGTTGCTGCTGCAGCAGCTTTGATCAAATCTCAGAAGCCGGGATACTCGAACCGACAGATAGAGGAGAGAATATTGAACTCCGGACAAGAGATATTCAATGTGAACGATCCTAAATATGCAGGAAAATTGGGAGCCGGAAGAATTGACTTCCTCAATGCACTGGCAGATACATTAAAGCCCGGAATAAGATTCGAAAAGATTGAATTCAGCAACGGTGGTGATGATGTGATCCTGAGCGGTGACTCTTTATTCATCAGAGGAGAGTTTGCCAATTACCTGGCCAATTCTACTAGTGGAACTGCTACCCTTACTGAAATGAATGGACTGGTGCAGACAGTAAATGATCAGGTAAACCTACCGGCATTGAATTCATTGGACAGGCATAGCATAGATCAAGATCCTTTCGTCTTTGTGCTGAACAATCAGATAGGCTTAAACGAGCGACTGGAATTCAGGCTAACCATTACTAGCAGCGGTTATCAAAAGATCCAGCATTTCAGTCTGATCGTTAACAACGATTATCTAACCCTTAGCAATGATGAGATTGCTTTGACCTTAGGTAGTGGCGGCAGCATCGGATATGCCGGTCCTTCCAACAGCTTGGGAATAGGATTCAGCTATCAAAATGGTAGTTCTCAACTCTATGAGGGAAGTTTCATGGTTGGAAATTCTTCAACTTATGTAGCAGATGCATTTAGAGGTTCAGGAGGAACTGATGCAGACTTTGGCAGTATTAGTTTAATGAGAGCTATTAGTGTTCCGCCGGCTGTGGAGGCTTCTTCAGCCACTCTCAATGATGGTGGCATTTCCAATCCGGCCAGACTAGAGATCACACAGAACAATTACATCTATGATTCAACCTACCATGAAAAAGTAGTCCTCTTCAACTATGTGATCCGCAACATTAGTGGAATGGACTTGAATAATCTTCATGCAGGCATTATTGCCGACTGGGATCTGATCAATTACTCAAACAACCAGGTGTTCTATGATGATCAATATAAAATGGGGGTGGCCACCTCAACTGATTCAAGTATTTACATTGGAATGATGGTCTTGAGTCACCCTACCCTGGCAAAACATTATGCATTAGATAATGTGAGCGGTGGGAATGGAGGGGTAGACCCAACCGGAGGCTTTACTACGGCAGAAAAATTTCAAGTTTTGAGCAACTCAAGAGACAGCGCTGGGTTTCAGTCGAGCACAGGAGTAGATATCCTGGATGCAATCTCTATCGGTCCTTTTAACCTTGGACCCGATAGTAGCATTAGTTTGACCTACGCTTGGATCGTTGGTGACTCATTTATTGAGTTACAGGAAGGAGCTGATTCTGCCTACTCCATCTATTCTAAACATCCGGTTGGTTTAAGGGAGAAAAGAACTAATACTGAATACACCCTCTACCCTAACCCGGTGAATGATCAGCTGAATATTCAATTTTCTGAATCAGTGAATGAGGCCATCTCAGCTCAAATCTTTGATCTTCATGGAAGATTGGTCTTTGAAGAAGTACTCCAGACTCAAGGCTCGAGACTCCACACTCTACAAATTCCCTCTTCGTTGAAAACTGGTGTATATCTTCTGCATCTAAAAGGAGATAAAATAAATATTCAGGATAAATTCGTGCTATCACCTAACTACTGATAGAGAGTTCATGTCTGAAGTTCGGAAGCTAATTCTTACAGATTCTAAGAAGAAAGCAGCAAGGCGTTTCGCCATAAGCGATATACACGGATGTTTTAAAACCTTCAATGCCTTATTGGCTCAAATTGCGATCAAAAAAGATGATTATTTATTCATCTTGGGTGATGCAGTCAACAGAGGACCGGACTCTGCCTCCATTCTGGATGAGATCATCAGCATGAGGGAGAATGGGTACAACATCTTCTATTTGAGAGGCAATCATGAGCAGCTGATCCTTGACACGATCGAGAAAAAACCTAAACACACTAAAAAGCTGATCCAAAGAACCGGGACTGCAGATCTATTTGATAAGCGGATCATTAAGGAAAAGTATCATCAAACCCTAGCTGAATCTTATCACTACATAGAATTAGAAGATTACTTTTTAGTACATGCGGGCTTTGACTTTGACTCACCCAACCCATTTGATTTGGCAAGGCCCATGCTTTTCATCAATAAGTTCAAGCTCAACAAGGAACTGATGAAGGGGAAAAAGGTAATTGTTGGTCACAAACCCAAGTCATTGCACAAGATCTTAAGAAGGATCTCAAGAAATAAGAACAAGATCTATATCGACAATGGTTGCGTAAACATTAAATTAGAGGGTCAGGGAAATCTGGTGTGCTACAATTTAGACAGCAAGGCATTGAGCATACAAACCAATCTCGATATTCAATAAAATCTCTAACTCATAGTAGTTTCTAGTCCATAGAGTGCTACATTTAACTTTCCATTAAATCATTCCTCATGAGAAAATTCATACCTCTCTTTGTATTCATGCTTGCAATTGGAGCCACTCAACTAAATGCTCAGGCCCCGGGAGATACCATAAAAGTTCAATCTTGGAGCTATTCCAGTGGAAATAGAGACACAGTGGTAAGCTTTCCAACTAACACCAATATAGAAAGAGTGATCATGCGTTATGCCATGAGGTGCAAGGATGCACTAGTTTCCTCTACCAGCAATAGGAATTTGGGATGTGGAGAATGGGATTATTCATGCAACACCTACATTCACAATCCATTGATGGCAGATTCATTGGAAAGGAGTATTGATAAGTATCAGATAAATCCTTCTACATCGGATTCAGTATTTAGCTCTGTTCCAACCTTTGAATACAGACCAAGCTTGCAACAATTGGTTAGGGTTGATTCCATTATATCAGAAGACACTTCATTAGTTGGAAATGCAACCAGCACCACCCGATTGATCTTATCGAGAACAGATAATGCAAAATCGATCGCATATTATACTGCAGCTGAATTGAGCAGCGCAGGACTATTAGCAGGAAATATCAGCTCCATTGAATTTCAATCCGCAACAGCTTCAGCAGTACCCTTAAAACATTTGAGGATAGGGATCAAGCAAGTAAGTGGCAATCCATTCAACATCCTAGATAGCAATACCTTTAACTCTTATCAAAATGTATATTATCACGATTACACTTTTAATCTTGGTAGCAATCGCATTCAATTCCACACACCCTTTAATTGGGATGGCACTTCTAACCTCTTAATAGAGTTCACCTATGAAGGAAACTCAAACGGACCGATACTCGATCTTGTTGGCAGAACTCTTGGCCATGGTCTTGCAAGTGCTGATGACCATTCTTTGCAGCTATTCCCAAACAATTATGTGCAAGCAAATTCCTATCAAGGGATTGGAGGAAGTGGAGCTAGAACAGTTGAAGCATGGATCAAGACGACAACCGGTGGAGAGATCACTTCATGGGGAGCCGCTACAACAGGTGCAAAACAAGCATTTAGGGTAGAAACTACTTCCGGACGCATAAGGTTGGAAATTGAAGGAGGTTATATCATTGGTTCTACAGTAGTAAATGATGGAGAATGGCATCATGTAGCCTATACTTTTTCCGGTACTCAATTTAACCAAACCAAGTTATATGTGGATGGTGCACTAGAGACCATAAGCTCTGTTAGCAGTATACCAATGAACACCGCACTATCTTATAAATTTGAGATCTCTAAAGGGTTCCACAATCGCTATTTTGATGGAGATATAGATAATATTAGGGTTTTTGATACAGAAGTAAGCGGCTCTACCATACAAGGCATGAGATATAGAAAGGCAACATTTCATCCCAACCTCTCCAACCTAGAGCTTATTTATAATATTGAAGGCAATAGCAACACTATCTTAGACCAATCTGGGAATTCTCATCATGCCACTTTCCAGGGAATAACTGCTTATAACGCACTTAGGGCTGTTGATCATTTTAAGGAGTTTGATGACGTACCAAGGCCTCAAACAATTTTCTATCAGGGAACCTATCAGCAAAGCGTGCTCAATGATACCATCATGGACACCATTCCTCAAACGGCATACATTGTTGAGGAGAGAACTGTTGTTTCCAGAGGAGGAACTGCTTTGACCGATAGTATAGACCGACAAGTAAACAACTATTATCCAAGGAACAATCAATTGTATGACTTGAACGGAAACCTTGTTTCAAGCACCCCTTCTACTCAATTGGCCACTTTAGGGCAGAGAACTTTGAATTACTATCAAAGGAATCCCCAGAAAGTAGAGATCATGTCCTTTGTAACTCCTTATGGTATCAATCTAGACCTTGGGCAGGACGGAGAAGCCTGGTATTTTGATGTAAGCGATTTCATGCCGGTGTTAAGAGGTAATAGACGGATGACCATGGAAAGAGGAGGACAATGGCAGGAAGAAATGGACATTCAATTCTATTTCATAGTTGGTACCCCTCCGGCGGATGTGAAGAGTATTCAAGAAGTTTGGAAGGTGGACCAGAGACCCTATGCTTCTATCAACAACAACACATACTTTGCACCAGTGACAATACCGATCGATAGTTCTGCAAGAAGTTACAAGATCCGCTCTGCTATTACCGGTCATGGACAGCAAGGAGAATTTATTCCAAGAACTCATACCATCACAGTGAATACCACCCCCTTCTCAAGAGGAGTTTGGAAAGAATGCGCTGAGAATCCAGTTTATCCTCAGGGAGGCACTTGGATCTATGACAGAGCCGGCTGGTGTCCGGGCATGGCAACGGATGTGGAAGAATATAACATTACAAGTCTGGTACAAGGAAACCAATCTGCTACCATCGATTATAATGTTATTGGGGCCTCGGGAACTTCCAATTACATTGTATCTACCCAGTTGGTTCAATATGGAGCACCCAACTTTACGAATGATGCGAGGATCGAAAACATTATCAGACCCAATGCTCAAACAGAATTTGGAAGAAGGAATCCGTCCTGTTTCAATCCTTCTGTGGTGATCAGGAACACAGGATCCGCAAATCTGACCAGTGCTACTATTGAAGTGAGCATCAACGGAGGAAGTCCATTCTCTTTTAATTGGAATGGCAACTTGGGTTTTATGGATGAAACGAGTGTGGGCATTCCTGTACCCGTTACCTTTTGGTCGGCAGCTAATTTGCCCACCAACACTTTTACAGCAAGGATCACGGGGGTTAATAACGGCTCAGATCAATACATTCATAATAATGTATACAACAGTAGATTTAGCATGCCTGACACCCTGCCTTCTCAATTCAGGTTGATCATCAAAACAAATAACCGTCCGAATGAGAACAGCATTTCTATTGTTGATCATACCAGCACCGTCATGTTTACCAGAAACACATTCCCGACTAATTCAACTACAGGAAATGTTATCAATTTAACTCCCGGCTGTTATCAATTAAGATTGAATGATTCGAATGACGACGGATTGACCTTCTTTGCCAATCCTTCAGCAGGATCGGGTTATTTCAGAATAGAGGATATGAATTTTGGAGTATTAGCCAACTTCAATCCCGACTTTGGAGACAGGGTTGAATATTATTTCTCAGTCATCTCCGGCTCAACAGGTTTGGAAGAGAATGAGCTCACTACACTTGAGTTATACCCCAATCCAACTGAAGGATCTTTCAATATTAGCTATTCAGGAGGAGCCTACAATTGGACGCTTAGAAACTCCATGGGTCAAATAGTAAAGAGCAGGACTGACAGAAGTTCAATGAATGCAGAGTTGATCAGAATGGATGAGCTATCAAAAGGGATCTACTATTTGAGCATTGAGAGCGAGAATGAAACATTGCTCAGAAAGGTGATCAAGCAATAAGCTTGAAGCTTAGACATAAAAAAAGCCTCGCAAATTGCGAGGCTTTTTAATTTCTTTAAAAGATCAATTAAAGAGCATTTACATGCTTGCTCAATTTTGACTTCAAATTGGCAGCTTTCTTATCGTGAATGATATTTCTCTTCGCCAATCTATCGATCATACTGATCACTTTAGGCAACTGCTCTGCAGCCGTTTTCTTGTCAGTAGTTTCTCTTAGGTCAGCAATCGCGTTACGCGTAGTTTTCGCATAGTAACGATTGTGCAGATTTCTTTTTCTGATCTGCCTGATCCTTTTTAATGCTGATTTATGATTCGCCATCTCTCTTCTCTAAATTTTCTTTGCAGTCCGTAGGGGAATCGAACCCCTGTTACCAGGATGAAAACCTGGCGTCCTAACCCCTAGACGAACGGACCGTATATTCTTTCCAAAAAATTGGAGTGCAAATGTAATAGAAAAATCAGAATTGATAAAAGAAAATTTTCAGATTTTTTTCGTCTTGCAAAACATCATTCTTCCGGCTCGAAACTGAACTTAAAGCCCAAGCGTTTAGCGGTCTTGATACGCATGGTGGAAGAATCCTGTAAAAGCTCTCCAACACTAATGTACTGGGATTGCTTATAAGGAGGAACGGTTAGGTCGAATGACATGGAATACAAGATCGCTTGCTCCAAGATTGATTGGATATATTTCAGTTCGATCTTCTGATTGATGAAATCATTGAACAAGAAGTTCAATTGCCTTCTTCCCTCCACAAAGAAGTGCTGCTCCTTATTGATAAAAACTCTACCGATCAGATGGCCTATATCATTCACCCTATTATACTTAAAGGAGTCGGCGAGAAAGTTATAAATGTAGATCACCCCACAGTAGTTCCTATCGTTTTCCTTATCAATATAGGTTGTTTTCCACATTGGATGGTTTCTTTCAAAAGCATGCACATTGGTATGCATATAGATCAAAAGAACATCCCCACCTATCTTCATCTCGAATTCAAATCCACTTCTTTCATTGAACTCTATAGCTACATCCGCATCGCTGCCTATTGACTCTTCCTTTAGAGAAGTAACCATTTCTTGAGCGATCATCTTGAATTGCTTGAAGGATTTCAGTGTATTTCTATAAATGAGTTGTTTGAGGCTGGCTTTATTCTTTACCTCTTCCACTATTCTATTGAAATCCTTGCTACTCTTCTTCATGATCTTAATAGGCTTTTGCGAATATTACCTTTTGTTTTGATGGCTTGCCGCTTACCATGCATTTTCCTTCTTCTGCCTTCTCAAAAGGGATGCATCGAATGGTGGCTTTGGTTTCTTGCTTGATCTTTTCTTCTGTCTCAGAAGTTCCATCCCAATGGGCGTATATAAAACCGCCCTTCTTTTCTAAAACCTCTTTGAACTCTTCATAGCTGTCAACGCTATGAGTATTCTCTTCCCTCCTATCTACGGCCTTGTTATAAAGGTTTTCCTGAATGTTTTCCAACATATGCTCAACCTTATTGGGTAGGTCATGGACATCCAAGCTCTTCTTCTCCATTGTATCTCTTCTTGCCACTTCAATTGTTCCGGCTTCAAGATCTCTCATGCCCATGGCTAATCTTATTGGAACACCTTTGAATTCATATTCGGCAAATTTCCAACCAGGTTTGTGAGTATCTCTGTCATCGAGTTTAACTCGAATTCCTCTCTTTTCTAGTTCTGACTTTACCTTTTTTAGTTCAGCTACTACCTTCTCTCTTTGTTCTTCACCTTTGTAGATAGGAACCATGGCCACTTGATGAGGCGCCAACTGTGGCGGCAGAACCAAGCCATTATCATCTGAATGTGTCATGATCAAAGCACCCATTAAACGGGTGCTAACTCCCCAGGATGTTGCCCAAACATATTCAAGTTTACCTTCCTTGGAGGTGAACTTGACATCAAAGGCCTTGGCAAAGTTCTGACCTAAGAAATGAGATGTTCCTGCTTGCAATGCTTTTCCATCTTGCATCAAAGCCTCAATGCAATATGTTTCTTCTGCACCGGCGAACTTCTCGCTTTCACTTTTCACACCTTTGATCACTGGCATTGCCATATACTTCTCAGCAAATTCAGCATATATATCCAAGATCATTTTGGTCTCCTCCAATGCCTCTTCCTTTGTTTCGTGGGCAGTATGACCTTCTTGCCATAAGAACTCAGCAGTTCTCAGAAATAATCGTGTTCTCATCTCCCAACGAACAACATTTGCCCATTGGTTTACCAGGATAGGAAGATCTCTATATGATTGGATCCAGTTCTTATAAGTTTTCCAAATAATT
Source organism: Bacteroidia bacterium (assembly GCA_030429925.1). Classification (GTDB taxonomy): domain Bacteria; phylum Bacteroidota; class Bacteroidia; order Flavobacteriales_E; family Vicingaceae; genus UBA1494. The sequence goes on from JAUIGQ010000022.1 coordinate 12,180, forward strand.
GCTTCAGATGTTGGACGAACAATCAATTCTTCTTCCAATTTGGCATTCTCATCTACGATCAGTTTGCCTTTATTATTCTCATCTGTTTTTAGTCTATAATGAGTAACAACAGCACATTCCTTTGCAAAGCCTTCAGCATTTTTCTCTTCTGCTTCAAATAGGCTTTTAGGAACAAAAAGGGGGAAATAAGCATTTGTATGACCGGTTGCCTTAAACATTCGGTCTAATTCTGCTTGCATATTCTCCCAAATTGAGAAGCCATATGGCTTGATCACCATACAACCTCTAACTGCTGAATGCTCAGCTAGATCGGCCCTTCCAACGATCTCATTGTACCATTGTGAGTAATCTTCTTCTCTAGTAGGAAAGCCTTTCGCCATTGTGGTATAGATTTTGTTTTATTGAATGAAATTCTCCCCGGCAAAAATATCATTTTAATAGGTGATAACGCAGGAGCAAAACTTAAGAAGCATGAAAAGAACAACCTATATAGGCCTATTTACAATAGTTGCCCTAATCCTTACAGCCTGCTCTACAGCCCACCAACCTTATGCTTATGATGATGTTTATTACAATCCGGAAAATGATCCAATCAAGCAAGCAGAAAAGGATCCCAGACAAGACCTTCAAAAAACAGATAACATTCAATACGACAACTCCTATCCAAATAGATACACTAATAATGGAGAGAATAACAATGCCTACCCAGAAGGAATCTATCAAAACAGGTACACAGAAGCAGAAACCCAAGAGAATAATAATCAAGAAGTTAGCGGCAATAATCAAACAGTGATCATCAACAACAATACAAACGACGAGACTGAATACTACGACCCTGAATATGCTCAGGCTGTGCAAGCGCTTAACACACCTGTCCAATCATTTAACAGTTACGATCCCTACTTAAGATCTAGAATTGCTTACACCAATGACCCATTCTTTTATGGTCCTTCCATGTATTCTAACTACAACTTTTATGACCCCTTCATGCCAGCGAGTGGCTTAAGTGTTGGTTGGAACTCATGGAGTGGATGGAATGTAGGAATTGGAATTGGTTTTGGTTATGCAGCTTGGGGATACTCCAACCATTACTACAATCCTTGGAGACCAATGTATGGCTACAACCCATGGAACCCTTGGGCACCCATGTTTGGATATGGCTGGGGGTATGGTTGGGGATGCGACCCTTACTGGGCAGGTTATAATCATGGATACTATAATGGGTATAACAATGGAGCATATTACGGTGACCACTCTGGTGGCAGCTCAACGAAACGAATCAATACACCTAGAGGAAGCAATGGCTCGAGAGCATTTACCGAACCCCGTCAGAATACTAGAGCAGAGGGTAGCAATGGCAATTATAGACTAAGTGGGACTGAAAACTCAAATGCAAGAATGGCAAGACCTAGTCAAAGTCAACCTACTCAAGGCACAGAAAGTGGCAGAAGAACTAGAACTCCCGGAAGATATGCTACTGATAAAACCCCTGAAACATACAGCAGACCAAGTAGAGAGCAACAAAGGCCCTCTGTAACAGGGACTCCAAATTCTAACATACAACCTAATGTTGGTACTGCAAGGCCTTCAAGAGAAGGAAGAATGCCAAGTAGCACTACCCCTTCAATAAATCAAAGAAACTCTCAAAGTAGACCCTATTCAAATGATAGCTATAACTCCAGAAGACCTATCAATCCTAGTAATCAGAATTATCAGAGTAGACCCTCTATTCAAACAGAACCCTCAAATAGCATGAATAGAAGCAGACCATCATATAATAGAACGCCAACTTATACACCAACCCCGTCCATGGGTGGCAGCAGACCTAGCAGGTCAGCTTCACCTAGCAGATCAAGACCATCAAACAGACCAAGGAGGTAATTATGAAAAAACTATCAATAACATTTATGGCTTTGTCTTTAAGTCTAATTGCTTTAGGACAAAATAGCACAGATGCCTTGAGGTATTCTCGAATGAATTACCAAGGAACTGCTAGGTTTAATGCAATGGGAGGCTCTTTTGGAGCCTTAGGTGGAGAAATGAGTTCAATATTGATCAACCCTGCAAGTATTGGTGTGTATAGGAATTCTGAATTTACTTTCTCTACTGCTTTACTAACTGCTGATATGGATGGCAATTTCACCGGAAGAACCATTCATGACAATGCAGTGAATTTTAACATCCCAAATATTGGTTTTGTTAATACCTACAAAGGTGATGCATCATCATGGAAGTACTATTCCTTTGGCGTAGGTCATAACAGGATCAATAACTTTAAAGGAGATTATATCTTCAGAGGAAATAATAATTCAAGTTCTTCCTTTCTCGACCCTTACGTCATATCATTGAATGATAACTTCCCAAATACTGATGACCTGGTAAACTTTGATGCTTTTCCATTTGGCCCTGCACAGGCTTTCTACACTTTTGCAATAGATACTTTCAGAAATGTAAATGGAGAACTCTTCTATGATCGATGGTTATTGGGAGAGGAAGATATCGATCAAAATAAAGAAGTAGAAACAAGAGGAAGACAAACAGAAACATATGCCAGTTTTGGAGGGAACTATCTAGACAAACTCTTTTTAGGAGCAAACATTGGTGTACAAACCATCAATTTTGAACAAGAAGTAACTAGAGTAGAAAAATACAATTATGCCACTCCTCCTCCACCTGGAGTTGTTGATATCACAGAATACAGAGAGCAAAGTACTCTCAACACATCCGGCATGGGATTCAATTTTAAATTTGGTTTTATCTATCGATTCAACCATGCCTTTAGATTAGGTGGGTCTATTCATTCCCCAACTTATTTCGGAATGAATGAAGAATACTCTGTTGAATCAGTTAGCAGATTTTCTGACGGCAATGTGTATGTTACGGATCAAGACGTAATTTCAGAGTACGATTACACCCTCAGAACACCCTTGCGATTAAATGCCAGCATGGCTTATGTACTTGGAAGAGCCGCCTTATTCAATGTTGATTATGAATATGTAAATTATTCAGACGCCTCTTTTGATGACAGTAAATACGATCCTTATGATTTTTCATATGCAAATGAAGAGATCGGTAGAGTCCTAGCTCCTACTCATAACTTGAGATTTGGTTCAGAGATGAGATTTGATCCATTTGTCGCAAGACTTGGATTCAGATACGAAGGGAATCCATATTCGAATAAGGCTTTCTTCAATCCTGATGAGAATAGAAAAACCTATTCTTTAGGTGGTGGCTTTAGAGTTAAGAACTTCAACATTGACCTCTCATACGCCATGAGTCAAATGGATTTCATAGATCCTTTCTATGAGACTTCACCAAATCAAGCTAACATTAGTAGAACCGATCATTTGGTTACAGCAACCGTTGGGTGGAAATGGTAGGGAAAGAAATACTAAGAGTACTTAGAGTTTACTTCTCTAGTTAGGTTTCTTCTTTCTCAAATAAAGTTTAGTTCCCGCTTTGGGCTCTTCCCCTTCAAGCATTCTGTTCTTCTTATACAGCTTCTTTAGTTTGATTCCATACTTCTGAGAAATCTCCCACATGCTCTCACCCTCAGCAACAGTGTGAAACTCTTCTTTAGCCTTAGACTTTTTAGGCTGAAGGTAAATGATCCCATCAGAAGCTACTCTATCAATCTTATCTAGGTCATTGTACTTGTAAAACTGCCAAGGTCCCATATTGAACTCATGCGCCAAATCCTCAATCCTTGCTCCCTTCTTCACCTCTATATACTTGATATTATTCTTGGAAAGTTGCACATGGTGAGAGGAAGAACTCTTGGCAATTGCCGCCGTCATGGCCGAATTATTTGGCTTTCTGCTTTTGCTCTTCTTCTCAGAAGCCAGCTGTTTGCCTCCCTTATCGTATTGATACAGTTCATTCTTCTCAATGATATCGATCAACAGTTTGGGATACTTAGGATTTGTAGCGTATCCTGCCTTCTTCAAGCCGTGTGCCCATCCTTTATAATCCGTTATCTTTAGCTCAAATAGTTCAGCATATCTGGGTTTCTTAAGGAAATCAGAGTGGTCTTCAAATGATTCCAGAGGGTCTTTATACTTTCGAAAACATTCATCTTTAGCATCATCATCTTGTATATAGGTTGGCCCATCCCAATCTGAATGACATTTGATACCAAAATGGTTGTTGGCTATTCTTGCAAGTGAGCTATTTCCATTTCCAGACTCTAAAATGCCCTGAGCAAGTGTAATACTAGCAGGAACTCCACTTCTATTCATCTCTCTGATCGCATCCTCTTTATAAGTCTCTATATATTCTGCCTGACTCATTTGACCCTTAGCAGGCTGTGCTAAAAGTGAAATAGAGATCAAAGAGGAAAGCAGTAAGCCAAATAGTCTCATTATCAACAATTGTTTAAAACAATTCCCAACAAAATTAAGACCACAAAACAGGCGCTTCAGAAGTATATCAACAAGATATTAACAGAAGAAGATTAATATTTCTGATCTATGAAGGAATTCCCCTGAAGTCCACCACTGTGGTAGAACAAGACCTTACTACCTGCCTTGACCTCTCCCCTCTTAACGAGATCCATTAACCCATAAAATGCTTTGGCAGTATATAGATAATCCAACGGCAGCCCATATTCTTCCTTGATCACACTAGTGAAATTTATGAGATCCTCGGGCACCTTTGCAAATCCTCCAAAATGATATTGAGTGATCAATTCAAGTTGTTCTTTCTTAAAATTAGGGTCAACTTGCCTGCTCAGGATGTCTTCTTCTAAAGAGAATGCATTCTTTAAAGCCGGAAATACCAGGATCTTTGAAGATGCATTGCTTCGTAGAATTCCCGCTGCCGTAGTGCCAGTGCCTGCCGATAAACAAATATGACTAAAGTCAATACTTATCTCTTGCATTATACTTTCGCAACCTCTAACCCCCTCTTCATTAGCTCCGCCCTCAGGAATAATATAATGATCCTTCCATTTTTCTGAGATACTCTCCCCCTTCTCTAACTTCTTCCAAAGCTTATAATCAGCTCTGCTGACGAAGTGAAGATTAAGTCCGTTCGAATCTGCTTCCCTCAAAGTTGGGTTAGAATTACTATTCAATTCATCACCTCTGACCATTGCATGGATCTTTAGGTTCGATCCTTTTGCAATTGCTCCAACTGAAGCTATGTGGTTTGAAAATGCGCCTCCAAAGGTCAGGATCTTTGAATATCCTAATTCTTTTGCCTTCTCAAGATTGAACTTCAGCTTCCTCCATTTGTTACCTGAAACTGTGGGATGGATCAGATCGTCTCTCTTTACCCAAAACTCTATTCCTGCTTCTTCAAAAAGTGGTATTTTATAAAGTTGAAGTGGACTGGGAATACTGATCGTCATAGCTGTTCAAAAATAGGAAGATAGCTTATGGAATGGTAATTTTGCCAACTCAATGGGATTAGACGGTTTTTCCATACAAGACAAGTACGATAAGGATGATTATTACCTTAACAAAGATGGGTATATCGTCTTTACGGAGAAGTACCATTTGAAAAGGGGATATTGCTGCAAAAATGGATGCAAGCATTGCCCCTATGGGTTTCACAATAAAAGAAAAAGAGGTTAGTATCAGTACTCTAGGCTATACCTAAAAGAAGAGCAAACTATGACATTCAAAGATCACATATTAGAAGGAATCCCTTCAGAAATTCCTGCAAAAAAGGAATACGACCCGACTATCAATCACGCTCCTAAAAGAAAAGAAATCCTAACCCCTGAAGAAAAGAGATTAGCCATAGAGAATGCTCTTCGTTATTTTCCTTCGAAACAGCACAAAGTATTGGCTGAGGATTTCAAACAGGAACTACAAGATTATGGAAGGATCTATATGTACAGATACCGACCGGATTATGAGATCAAGGCTAAACATTTGAATGAATTCCCACATCAGTCCAAACAGGCTGCAGGCATTATGCTGATGCTTTCTAACAATCTCGACTATGCAGTGGCCCAGCATCCTCATGAATTGATCACTTATGGAGGAAATGGTGCAGTATTCCAGAACTGGGCTCAGTACAGATTATGTATGAAGCACCTTGCTGAAATGAACGACGAGCAAACGCTGGTCCTTTATTCAGGTCATCCTATGGGATTATTTCCTTCCCATAAAGATGCTCCAAGGGTTGTTGTCACAAATGGAATGATGATCCCCAATTACTCACAACCGGATGATTGGGAGAGGTTCAACGCTTTGGGGGTAACACAATACGGACAGATGACTGCCGGATCATTTATGTATATAGGTCCTCAAGGAATTGTTCATGGAACAACCATAACTGTTTTGAATGCCGGAAGAAAGATCGGGCTTTCCGACCTTGGCGGTGCTTTATTCGTAACTGCCGGACTGGGAGGAATGTCAGGAGCACAACCCAAGGCCGCCAAGATTGCAGGAGCTGTTAGTATTACTGCAGAGATCAACCCAAAGGCCACGTACACAAGACTTTCTCAAGGATGGGTTGATGAAGTCTTTGAGGATCTTGATGAATTGATATCCAGATGCAAAGAAGCACAGTCGAAGAAAGAAGCTGTCTCTTTGGTTTATCAAGGGAATATTGTTGACCTGTGGGAAAAGCTTGCTGCAGAAAAGATCAAGGTAGAGATCGGTTCCGATCAAACCTCATTGCACAATCCCTGGGCAGGAGGATACTACCCTGCAGGAGTCTCCTTTGAAGACTCCAATAGAATGATGGCGGAAGAGCCTGAGAAATTCAAAGAAGCAGTAAAAGAAAGTTTGAGACGTCAGGTTAAAGCTATCAATGCGCTTTGCGATAATGGGATGTATTTTTTCGATTATGGGAATGCATTTCTCCTAGAGGCCAGTAGAGCCGGTGCTGACATAATGGATGGAAACAAATTCAAATATCCTTCCTATGTTCAAGATATTATGGGCCCCATGTGCTTTGACTATGGATTTGGTCCTTTCAGATGGGTATGTGCGTCCAACGATCCAAAGGACCTGAGTGAAACAGACAAGATCGCCACAGAGGTACTGGAAAGAATGGCCGCAGAGGCTCCGAGTGAAATTAAACAGCAGATCGAAGATAACCTAAGATGGATCCGACAGGCGGAGGAGAATAAGTTAGTAGTAGGTTCTCAAGCCAGAATACTCTATGCAGACTCTGAAGGAAGAATTCAAATTGCGGAAGCTTTCAACAAAGCGATCAAAGAAGGAAGGATCTCTGCACCGGTAATTCTTGGAAGAGACCATCATGATGTATCAGGGACAGATTCCCCTTACAGGGAAACTTCTAATATTTACGATGGCTCTCAGTTCACTGCTGATATGGCCATTCAAAACGTTATTGGTGATTCCTTTAGAGGTGCTACTTGGGTTTCCATTCACAACGGTGGTGGAGTTGGCTGGGGTGAAGTGATCAACGGTGGATTTGGGATGATGCTAGACGGATCTGAGGATGCAGACAGAAGATTAAAATCCATGCTATTCTGGGATGTTAATAACGGCATAGCCAGAAGGAATTGGGCAAGGAATAAAGGGGCTATATATGCTATCAAAGAAGCCATGAAAAGAGAGCCTAATCTGAAAGTAACCGTTCCCAACTTGGTGGACCCCAATATCCTTGATGGACTAAAATAAGAAAGGGGGCAGCTCTCGCTACCCCCCGACTCGACTACCAATTGAAATTCTTAGTTGGCCGGTATGAAGGTGAATTGAAAGAAGCCTAAATTGGCGTTCGTATAATCAACCTTCATTGTATCTTCCGACAATTGAGTGATATACCATAATTGCTCATTTGCTCTGCCGGTGAACATGGTGAATGATGTAGAATCATTATTGGTAAATGCATAAGTGCCACTGTGAGCCCAATTACCATTCCCATCGGGATTATCTCTATGAGTACCGTCCTTTAACCACTCGAAAATATCTGAACCTCCAGAGGTAATAAGACTTCCATTCAACTTCACTTCTTGCATTAACCACCAGTTCGAAGTCAAGAGGTCAAGAGTAGATGGCTGTTGATTCCCGGGATCATTTCCATTTCCATTGCCATTGTCGTTGCCATTATCACTTCCGTCGTCCACAATTGCAGTTGTTTCATCTTCCATTGGGGTTAGATCATCCTCCTTCTCACATGAAGGTAGTGTAAATGCTATGATCAAGATTGCTGTAAATAACTTTTTCATCTTTTTTAGTTTTTAGATTTTGGTCAAATGTATCTTGGCATTCAAGCTGTCTCATTTTTTATTTGATGAAATGCATGAAAGTGTTGACCAAATGCAGAAGATTTAATTTTATGCTTCTTTTCTTTGGAGTATGAAAAGAATTATTCTTCCCCTTTTTATTCTCTTTTTCATCTACAGGATCGCTTTCTGGGATGGTAGTGGAGCTGAGCTCTTCAATATGTTCTTCAATGCTGTTGGAGACACTTTTGCATCTTTCTTCTGCGGACTCCTGCTTTTTCAGAAGGTCAGCTTTAATAAGGAAACTTGGAAAAACTACCTAATTGAAGGGGGAAAAGGGGTCCTGATCCTGCTGGCTGCAATTGCTATTCTCTATATTTATCATAGAACGATCTACACTTTAAGCGACAGTTTGCAGGGAAGATTTGAGCAAACCTTTTCTTTGATTAGTTTTCAGATCTTCGATCTTTTTACAGTGCTATTTATTGGCACAACCATCGTTATCGCTTTTCTAAAGAATAAAAGTTTAAAAGAAAGAGAGGCGCAGATAATCAAGCTGGAAGAGGCAAGAAAGAAAGCTGAGATCGCTTTTCTAAGGAGTCAAATGGATCCTCATTTCATCTTCAATACTTTGAATGCCATTCATCATCAAGTGGATGATCAAAATAGGGAAGCACAAGATCTTATCATCAAATTCTCTGATCTGATCCGCTTCCACTTATATGATTTCCAAGAAGATTATATCCCCCTGGAGAAAGAAATAGACTTTGTAAAAAGCTATATAGAGATCATGAAGGTGAGGAAATCTGAGAACTTAGAGGTTCGATTAGAAATTAAAGGAAATGTAGAAACCGCAAGGATCCCACCCCTTATTATCATCCCAATTGTAGAGAACTGCTTCAAACATTCAGGCAACCTTTTGAAAAAAAACAGTCTAATAGATATAAAAATAATTGTTGAGAATGATTTTCTTCAATTGATTGCCAGGAACACAAAGAAAGAAGCCAACATTTCCAAAGAGATCAAAGAGCCGGGAGGCATAGGTCTCAAAAATGTGAAAGAGCGATTAAACTTGTATTTCAAAGGTGACTACGGACTAAAGATCCAAGAAGATGAAGAAATCTTTCAACTGCAATTGAAAGTACCTATTGAACATGAAAGCCTTCATACTTGACGACGAGCCACTTGCAAGAAAAGGGATCAAAAAAATGATCGACCAGTACCCTTCCCTCGAGTTTGCAGGTGAAGCAAACAATCCACTTGAAGCTGCAGAACTGCTCAAAGAACAAAAGGTGGATCTGCTCTTTCTAGACATCAATATGCCCTATATGTCAGGGATAGAATTCCTAAATCAGATGACCAACAGACCGAAGGTTATCATCACTTCTGCCTATACTGATCACATTCCTGAGGCTTTTAATTTAAAGGTCGATAACTACTTGCTAAAACCCATTGGAAGAGAACAGTTCTCAAAAGCCATCAGCAAGCTGATCATCCCGAACGACAATGTGAAAAATGATAGCGGAAAAGGTAGTTCTCAAGATATCTTCATCAAACACAACGGACAATTCGTTAAGCTTTGTTTAGATGATATCCTCTTTGTAAAAGCAGTTCAGAATTACATCAAGATCTACTGCAATGATGGTAGCTACATTTGCCATAAGACCTTAAAATCCATTGAGGAAGCACTACCTACCAATAGATTCTTCAGAGTGCAGAAAAGCTATTTGATCAACCTCAATAAGGTGAGCTCTTTTGAAAGTAATCTGATCTATATTGAAGACCACACAATTCCTGTGAGTAGAAGCCTAAGCCAATGCATCAAAGAAATGATGATGAGCAAGGCGATAATATTATAATTTGAAATTTCAAAGATCAACCGTCAACCTGCAAAAGTGCTAGAATTGCTTTTTGGCGATTTCCTCAACTTTTGAAGATTGAAAATTGAAGGTTGAAGGCTGAAGGCTGAAGGTTAAAAATTACCTCAGTTCGGCTCCTAGCTTTCCTTTGAAGGTGTCGATCAATCTCTCCATGATCTTGTCTACCTGCTTATCTGTCAGTGTTTTCTCCTTGTCCTGGAAGGTGAAGCTTACCCCATAGGATTTTTTACCCTCTGCAAGGTTCTTCCCTTCATATACATCAAAAAGATTTACTCCTTTCAAGTATTTGGTTTCTGTTTCCTTGGAAAGTTGTTTGATACTTTCAAAAGTGACAGCTGTATCTAGCAGCAATGCAAGGTCTCTTCTAACGGATGGGAATTTACTAATGGGTTTGAATTGAATATCCTCTGAAGGCAAATGGGCTAAAATTGAATCCCAACTTAATTCTGCATAGAAGACTTCTTCCTCAATATCGAACTTCTTTAAGGTCTTTGAGGATATCTGACCGCAATTGGCCATTAGCATGCTACCCTTTACCATTTTGATCGCTTGGGTAAACGCATGCTCCTCTAATTTCTTTGTCTTTACTCTGTTAACGCCTAAGGACTCTAATATTTCCAATACCAGCTGTTTGATATCAAAAAGGTCAAAACCCTCTTCTTCAGACCTCCAGCTTTCCTCTTCCCTATTGCCACAAAGCCAAATGGCCAATCTCTTCTCTTCCTGGTATTCCCCTCCTTTGGTTCTCTTGTATACCTTTCCAAATTCGAAAAGCCTTAAGTTTCCTCTCTTTCTGTTAAGATTCCATGCAATGGCCGACAAGCCTCCGAACATCATCGATTGCCTCATTACCTCTAATTCCTTGCTCAATGGATTGAGAATATTCACCAGGGTAGACCTATCTTCAAACAGATCCGGGTTGCTCAAAGAGTTGTTCAGAATCTCTCTGAAAGATCTTGAAGCTAAATAATTGGCGATCTTCTCCTCTGCTTTCAAATGAGTTCTATCAGAAGAACCTCCTAGAGATAGCCTCAAGTTCTTCGGCATTGGCACATTGTTCAATCCATAGATCCTCAAGATCTCTTCAATGAGGTCTACTTCTCTTGTAACATCCACTCTGTAAGCAGGTACCTGTAGCCTCAAACCTTTCTTTGTTTCATTGAGGACTTTGATCTCCAAATTGGTTAGGATATCCTTAATAGTAGATCGATGCAGGTTCTTACCGATCAATCGGTCTACTTGCTCATAGTTCAGCTCTACCAAATGATCTTCAATAGGATCCGGATAAATATCCACGATCTCCGATGCTACTTTTGCTCCACAGACCTCCTTGAACAGGGATGCAGCTCTCTTTAATGCAAAGATGGTAATGTTTGGATCTGCTCCTCTCTCATATCGGAAGGATGCGTCTGTATTCAATCCGTGAAGTTTAGCTGTCTTTCTAATGCTAACCGGGTTGAAATACGCACTTTCCAAGAAAACAGAAGTGGTCTTTTCTGTAACTCCCGATCCAATTCCACCAAAAACTCCGGCTATACACATGCCCTCTTTCTCGTTGCAGATCATGAGCTCTTCCCCTTCCAGCTTGCGCTCTACTTCATCTAAGGTGGTGAATTTACTTCCCTCTTTCAGGCTTTTGACGATTACCTTCTTACCAACAATCTTGTCGGCATCAAAAGCATGCAATGGCTGTCCTATCTCATGCAGAATGAAATTGGTAATGTCTACCACATTATTTATAGACTTCAATCCGATAGACTCCAATCTATTCTTCAACCATTTTGGGGATTCTCCAACCTTTACATCTGTAAAGCTCAATGCTGAATAACGCGGACAAGCTTTTTTATCCTCTACCTTCACTTCAATAGGCAGGTCGTTGGAATCAACATTGAAAGATCCCAAAGAAGGCTTCTTTAGCTCGACATCTTCTTGCATATTGAGAAAAGCGGCAAGATCTCTGGCCACTCCATAATGCGATGCAGCATCTATCCTGTTGGGAGTAAGTCCTATTTCAAATACTTGATCTTCCTCCAGTTTAAAATAAGAAGCAGCTTCTCTTCCAACCTCAGCTTTTTTATCCAGCACCATGATCCCATCGTGTGAATTTCCAAGTCCCAGCTCATCTTCCGCACAAAGCATTCCCTCTGAAATCTCACCTCTGATCTTAGACTTCTTGATCTTGATCTCCTGCCCATCTATGTATAGAGTTGTGCCAACCAGTGCAACCAGAACTTTTTGTCCCTCTGCAACATTGGGCGCTCCACAAACGATGTCTAGCAATTCTGCATGCCCAACATCTACCTTGGTCTTTCTTAACCTGTCTGCATTTGGATGTCCCTTAACCTCTACCACCTTACCGATCACAACTCCTTTCAATCCGCCTTTTACAGTCTCAATGGTCTCCAGCCCTTCTACTTCCAATCCAATGTCGGTAAGGATATCTGCAACCTGCTCAGCAGATAGCTCAGTATTGATATAGTCTTTTAGCCAGTTGTAAGAGATCTTCATTGATTGGGCATTAAGTCTGCAAAAATAAATAAAAGGGGCTGCAGCAAATAGCTTTTTCTAGCTTTTCACTTCCCAAATTCGAATGTCTGAATCATCACCTGCACTGATCAGTACATTCTGCTCCGGCCATAGCAATGAATTCACTGAGTGAGTGTGCCCCCCAACCTTCGGTCCTTCAAGCCTTTTCAATACTTGCAGCTTGATTGGATCCCATATTTTAATGGTCTTATCGCGACTAGCTGTTGCAAAGAATTCACGGTTTGGAGAGTATACAATATCGTAGATCGCCCAATAGTGAGCTGGCAATGAATGGGCAAACCTACCCGATGACAATTCTATCTGATGCAAATGAGCCATCTTATCTCCCGCCAGGAGATCTTTCCCATCCGGACTAAATCTAACGACATTGATGGGAGAAGTATGATCGATCTTCTTTTGTTCTGAGTAGTCCAATGAACTTAAAATACTGATGGCTCCATCTCCTCTGCTAATCGCAATGCTCTTTTTCATTGGGTCGAGGTCCATTTTTCTAACCTTCCCTTGACAAAGTTGGGAATGATACAATCTTTCGAAGGTATCGGCCGACCAAACAGAGATGCTTCCATCTGCAGAAGAAAAGATCACTTCATTCTTTTCCTCCAACCATAAAATATCGAAGATGTAGGATTGATGACCTTTTAATAACTTGATCTCTTTCCTCTCTTTCAGGTCGATGAGATGAACTCCTCCTTCTGTTTGCCCAACCAACAACAATCCTCTCTCTTCCAGGTAGAGCAAACTCATTATTGTTGCAGAAGAATGAGCGATCAACTTTCCTTCCCCGCTTTCTAGATCCCATTCAATAATTTGTCGGTCGGCACCACCGCTAAAAAACTTTCCTTTGCCGGCATTGGTCAGGGAATAAATGGCACCTTTATGTCCTTTCAGTAGGAACTTTCTATTGATCTCTAAGCTATTCGACTCCAATCTGTTTTTCCTTTCTTTTGAGCTTTCAAATACTGTATGGTAGAGGCATTCTCTTCCATCTTCAATTCCGGATCCCGATCTAATAATCCCTGAGCCGCCTCCCTCGCTAATTTAATGATCTTGCCATCTCTGGAAAGATCGGTGAGCTTCAAATTGATCGGCAATCCACTTTGTTGGGTTCCCGTTAGATCACCCGGACCTCTCAATTGAAGGTCTACCTCAGCTATTCTAAACCCATCATTGGTCTCGCACATGGTTTGCATGCGCAATCTGCTATCAGAACTCAACTTGTTTCCGGTCATGAGAACACAGTAAGACTGTTCTGCTCCTCTTCCAACCCTTCCTCTTAGTTGGTGCAATTGAGATAGACCGAAACGTTCTGCGCTCTCAATGATCATAATGGAGGCATTGGGCACATTCACACCTACTTCAATGACGGTGGTGGAAACCATGATATCCGTTTCTCCTTTGACAAAACGCTCCATCTCAAAATTCTTCTTATCCGGAGGCATTTTACCATGAACGATAGACACCTTGTACTTGGGTGGAGGGAATTTCTTAAAGATAAATTGATAGCCCTCTTCCAAATTAGCAAAATCGAGTTTCTCTGATTCCTCAATTAGAGGGTAGACCACATAGATCTGTCTGCCTTTGGCTATTTCTTCCTCCATAAAGCCATAGAGCCTTAAACGCTTTCCTTCGTACCAGTGAATGGTTTTAATGGGTTTTCTTCCCGGAGGTAGTTCATCTATCGTTGATACATCCAGATCACCGTACAAGGTCATGGCCAATGTTCTTGGGATGGGTGTTGCTGTCATGATCAACACATGGGGAGGTTGGGTATTCTTCTTCCATAATTTAGCCCTCTGAGCTACCCCAAAGCGATGCTGCTCATCGATCACGGCCAGACCTAAATTCTTGAATTTCACCTTATTTTCTATCAATGCATGTGTACCGACAAGAATTTGCATTCTTCCATCTTCCAGTTTTTCATGGATCTCCTTTCGATCAGCTGATGAAGTTGACCCGGTTAACAAGGCAAATTCTACATTCATTTCAGAAAGCATCTCTTTCAGACTCTCATAATGCTGTGTTGCTAAGATCTCTGTTGGAGCCATTAAGGCGCATTGGTATCCATTGTCCAGAGCAATGAGCATACTCATTACTGCAACAATGGTCTTCCCACTGCCAACATCCCCTTGCAGCAAGCGGTTCATTTGCTTACCTCTTCCCAGATCCTTGCGGATCTCTTTAAGCACTCTTTTTTGTGCATTGGTCAGTTCGAAACTCAGATGCTTTTCATAGAATTCATTCAGATGCTCGCCCACCTTGTCAAATTCAAAACCTTTGCTGGCTTCCAACTTGACAAGTTTCAGCTTTAATAGGTCCAGTTGGATAAAGAACAATTCTTCGAATTTCAAACGGAATCTAGCTGCCTTAAGCTCGTCTGCAGAGTTAGGGAAGTGAATAGAGAAAATGGCTCTTTCTCTATCCATCAAGGCATAGTGTTCCCGTATTTCCTTTGATAGGTTCTCTTTGATCCTCCCTTTGGCTTTTGCCAACAAGGCCGAACTGAGCTTTTGCAATTGTCTTCCACCCAAAGATTGCTTATTGAGCTTTTCAGTGGATGGATACACAGGACTTATATTGGACCTAACTTGCTGCTTGTACTCTTCTATGGTTTGCAACTCAGGATGCACCAAGTTTATCTGTCCTTTGTAGGCATTGGGCTTCGCAAAGAGGATGTAGGTTTGATCAGTTTTGAGCACCTTTTTGAAATAACTAACCCCTTTGAACCAGACCAAATCAATGCTTCCACTTTCATCTCTGAACTTGGCTACCAATCGCTTGCGATAGCGGTCACCCATCTCCTCCATAAAAGTGATCTGTCCTTTCAATTGAACATAGGGTAATTCAGCATTTATATCTGAGATCTGGAAGAATTTAGAACGGTCCTCGTAACGAAAGGGAAAATGCAGAAGCAGATCGCCAAAGGTAGACAGGCCCAATTCTTCTGAAAGCAGTTCTGCGCGCTTGGGGCCAACCCCTTTTATAAATTCTATGGATGTGTCGAGAAAATTGTCGCTCATGCAATAGTAAGATAGAAAATCCCCTTCAAATGTGGAAGAGTAAAGCTATAAAAAAAG
>JAUIGQ010000160.1 GCA_030429925.1 Bacteroidia bacterium
GGAAACAACATCCACCACCTTTCCCAATGGAACTCCTCTTCCGTAATCTCTTACTTTAACTGTTCGATCTTTGATAGAAACCTCAATGGTTCGACCATTGCCCATGACAAACTCGTCAATTGAGTTATCAAGCACTTCCTTCAATAAAACATAGATCCCATCATCATAGGCAGAACCATCTCCCAACTTTCCGATATACATACCGGGTCGCATTCGGATGTGCTCCTTCCAATCGAGAGATCGAATATTTTCTTCTGTGTATTGAACTTCTTCTGACATATGCTATTCGTTCAAGCATCTAAAGTAATTAAAGACATAGTTGATTAAACCTAGCATCTACTTGACTTTTCAACAGAGGTTTTAACAGGAAGTTTATTCATTAGTAAAAACTAAAAAAGAGTCTATTCGTTGAAGAAATCATATAGATCAATAAAAAAAATACAGGCTCAAATAGCTGATATACTGCTTTTTAAGATCACCTATCTATAGATATTCATATATTAATGTTAATACAGTCGTATATTAGGGCGTAGAATTCACTGTAATATTGCGATTTTTGAGAAATTGGAAAAAGAGTATACATTTTTGAAAAACCACTCTATACCTTATAATCTCTGATGTCAGGAAGGATCTTTAAAACACCATCTTTAAATCTTTATCTGACTGTGTCAATAGGTTTGATCTTCTGCTTCTTTTTGAGCAGCCACTCTTCCTATGCCCAGTTGATGAATATTGGGAACAATAGGATCAAAGGGATCTTGATCAACAATTTCGTTCGTAATGTTGAATGGCCTCAGGGAAGTGTCAAGGATACTTTCAGAATTGCCATTGTAAAGGATCGCGATCTCGCAGATGAAGCATCCAAGGTTACCAGAAGATCTGCTTATGGACCAGATAAGATCCCTGTGAAGGTAACAGCAGTAAATGATCTATTAAGAGTTTCTGACTTCCAAATTCTCTATGCAAGTGCTGAATCTGGATACACTTCAATAGACCTTTTAAATGCAATTGGAGATAGCAGTATCTTACTAGTGACGGAGAACTATGATTTTGGTACCACCATGATCAACTTCGTAATCATTGATAGTAAAGTATCCTATGAAGCTAATGTTGCAAAATTGGAAGCGAATGGTCTGATCGTAAACAATAACATCCTAAATCAGGCTGTGAGCTCGGAGGAAGAGTCTGACTTTATTCGAAAGATCCGAGAAATGCGCGAGGAGCTGAATATAAAGGAAGAAACCAATGCTGAGCAAACTCAGGAGATCGAAAGAATGAGTGAGAGCATTAGAAGGAAGGAAGCAGAGATCCGGGAGAAACAAGCCTATCTAGACAGCATTCAAGTAACCATTGAAATACAGAAGAAATATTCTGAGGAGATGCGCGCCAAATTAGATTCTAATGCCGAGCAGATCCTAGCTAAAGAGAGGACGCTGAAAGAGAACGATGCTAAGCTCACCAACCAAATGATAGAGTTGGAAAAAGCGAAAAAGAACTTCCAAGAGATCGAGAGAGACATGAGTGATACCATGAAAAATCTCGAGAATCAGAAAACTTTCACAACTATTGCCATCTTGGTTTCCTTGCTAATTGCCATGCTGCTGATAGTAGCATATAGGTCCTCAGTTAAGCAGAGAAGACAGGCTGTAATTATCAATAGGCAGAAAGAAGAAGCAGAGATCCAAAGGGATGAGATCCAGACACAGCATCTCCAACTGGCAGATAAGAACAAAGAGATCACAGACTCCATTACCTATGCAAAGCGTATTCAAGATGCCATGCTTCCACCACTGGATGTGTTCAGAGAGCATTTGGAAAAGAGTTTTATATTTTACCTTCCTAAAGATATTGTTGCAGGTGATTTCTACTGGATGGAAAAGACCGAAGACAAGATCATCTTTGCAGCGGCAGATTGTACAGGTCATGGAGTTCCGGGTGCGATAGTGAGTGTAATCTGTAGTAATGCATTGAATCGATCCGTTAGGGAATTCAAGCTTACCAAACCTTCTGAGATCCTCGACCAAACATTGGAAATTGTATTGGCAAAATTTGATTCTTCTGACGACGAGGTGAAAGATGGGATGGACATCGCCTTATGTGCTTATGATCCGAAGACGAATGAAATAGAGTTTGCCGGAGCCAACAACCCTCTATGGGTAGTAAGAAAAGGAGCAAAAGAAGTTGAAGAATACAAAGCCGATAAGCAACCCATTGGTAAATATTTAAAGCACGTTCCATTTACCAACCACAAGACAAAGTTGAACAAGGGTGATTCAATATATGTCTTTAGTGACGGATATGCTGATCAATTTGGAGGAGAAATGGGTAAGAAGTTCAGATCTCTACATTTTAAGGAATTGCTCATTTCAATTCAGGAACACGATATGAAGACTCAGAAGAAATTGGTTGAAAAGGCCTTTTTTGGATGGAAGGGCAAGCTAGATCAATTGGATGACATCTGCGTCATTGGGTTTAGAGTCTAAGTGGTATAATTTGAAAGCTAAAGCTAGCCTTCCCGTTCTCTTCTTATTTCTAAGTTCAGCAATTTCATTATTTATTGTTCTCTATTTCAACGGAACAGGATTGGAAGCAGATAGCTTCCATCATCATTTGATCGCAAGGTATGCCCCACTTCACTCTGAACTTTATTTTGATCATTGGGGAAAACCTATCTACACCTTAATTAGTTCACCTTTTGCTCAGTTTGGATTTTTAGGTAGCAAGATATTCAACGTATTATGCAGTTTGGGCAGCATGTATACTGCATACCTTATTCTGAAAAAGCTAAGAGTAGAATTTGCAGCCTGGGTCATTCCCATCTTTTTTATTATTCCACTCAATTTTCAAATTAGCTTTAGCGCCTTTACTGAGGCTTTATTTGCCCTAACACTATTAATTGGTATCTATCAAGCAGTCAATAAGAAGAATGCTGCTGCCGCAATTATCATATCACTACTGCCTTTAATAAGGTCGGAAGGTCTGGTAGTTATTCCTCTTTTTGCTCTCTTCTTTCTCTTAAAAAGAGAATATATGAGCACCCTCCTACTGGCATTTGGACAACTGATCTACTCAATCCTTGGTGTCCTCTTTCTTAACAAATCATTTTTATGGGTTTTAGGAGAGATACCATATGCCAGTTTGAATAGCCCATATGGAAGAGGCGATCTCTTTCACTTTCCAGAACAACTATTCTATGTACTTGGTCCCGTTTTAACAGTTCTTTTTGTCCTTTCCCTTCTCTTAAGCCCTATCATCATTCGGACGAAAGGAAGATCGTATACCCTTTTGATACTAGGTTCTTTCCTAGCTTATTTCATCTTCCATTCCATTAGCTGGTATATGGGTTGGTTCAATTCAATGGGTCTAAAGAGAGTTTTGGGCGGAGTTACTCCTCTAATGGCCATCATCATCGTAATGGGAATGGATTCTCTTCTAAAAAGGGTAGAAGATCAAAGAATAAGGTTCATCTCCTGTTCTGCAATAGTTCTGCTCAGCTCTGCCCTATTGTTTAGCAAGGGTCCGGCTGGAATAAACTGGAAGAAAGAAATGAATTTGAGTCCACCACAAGAAATTGCTATGGAAGTAGCCAACTACATCCGTTCACAAAAATACATCTCTAATAGGATCTTATTCTCTGACCGTTACTTAGCCGAAGGCTTGGAACTAGATATATATGATACAGATAAATTCAGGCTGTTAAGCAAAGAAAATCTAGCTCAGATAAAGCCAAATGAACTGGTCATATGGGACAACTGGCACTCCCCTATTGACTTTGGGATTGAACTTCAAGATATGGAGGCAAATGAAAAGCTGGAAAAACTAAAAGAGTTCTATAAGAAAGATGGAAATAGAGAAGTAAGGTATATCCTCTTTCGATCCAATTAAACATTGAACTTAAAGTGCATTACATCTCCGTCTTGCACTACATATTCCTTCCCTTCCATGCTCATTTTACCTGCTTCTTTTACTGCCTGTTCTGAGCCATAGTTCACCCAATCATCGAATTTTATAACCTCTGCTTTAATAAAACCTTTTTCAAAATCTGTATGGATGACTCCGGCAGCTTGAGGAGCAGTCATGCCTTTCTTTATGGTCCATGCCCTTACTTCTTTCTTTCCGGCAGTAAGATATGTTTGAAGGTCTAACAATTTATAGGCAGCCTTGATCAGCTTATTGACTCCAGGCTCATCTAATCCTGCATCTTCTAAGAACATTTGTCTTTCTTCAGGATCTTCTAATTCTGCAATATCAGCCTCTAGTCCTGCTGCAACTTTCAATACTTCGGCATCCTCATCCTTAACAGCCTCCCTCACAGCCTTTACATACTCATTGTCATCATTCAGTCCTTTTTCATCTACATTACATAAATAAAGGACAGGCTTATCTGTTAGCAAGAAAAGATCTTTTACCACTTCTTTATCATCATCGCTCAATTGAATAGACCTGGCAGCTTTTCCATCTTCAAAGTGCGCTTTGTACTTATTGAGATTTTCAACTGCCTTAATGGCAACCTTATCTCCGGTTTTGGCCGCTCGGTTCAACTTCTCCAATTTCTTTTCTACAGCTTCAAGGTCTTTCAAGATCAATTCATAGTCGATGGTTTCCTTATCCCTGACAGGATCAACAGAACCATCTACATGAACCACATTAGGATCCTCAAAGCATCTGAGTACATGAATGATCGCATCTGTTTCTCTGATATTTCCCAGGAATTTATTTCCAAGTCCTTCACCTTTGCTTGCCCCTTTCACAAGACCTGCAATATCAACAA
>JAUIGQ010000023.1 GCA_030429925.1 Bacteroidia bacterium
ATGATTGGATCTATATCCAATTCAAGTGAGTAGGTTACTCTTGGTAATTTGTGGTTCTCAACTACAAAGACCTTCAATCCGTTCTCTAAGGTGAAGGATTGGATCTCTCCTAACTCAATTTTAGGAGCCGGTCCTGCCTCTGGCATTTTACTCCTATCTACTTGCGCTGAAGCTGTTACTACCAGCAAACTAAGCGCTATATTGATTATGATTCTTTTCATTTTAATTAGCTTTTGCTTTTAAATACAGTTCTTAATTTGCTTGTTGAGACTTAGGTAGATAATAAAGAACCACTCTGTTCTCTTTATTCAAATACTTATTGGCAACTGCCTTTATATCTTCTCTGGTAACTTTATTATACCTTGAGATCTCTGTATTGATCAAGTTGGCATCTCCAAAATAAACGTGATAATTAGCTAGATTTTCTGCCAATCCTCTAACCGTTGCATTTCCTGAGATAAAATCGCTTTCCACTTGATTCTGCAATTTCTTGAACTCATCCTCGGCAATAAGGTCTTTCTTTACAAGATCGATCTCAACATTCATTGCCTCTTCCAGTTCATTTGGGGCAACACCCATATTGGTGATCCCGAACATAAGAGCCAATCCCGGATCTTCAGTAGGAAGTGGGAATGCACCAACAAATAGTGCTTTTTCTTTCTCGTCTTTGATCACTTTATTGAATCTTGAGCTTTCTCCTTGTGAAAGATATTGAGCCAACATACTCATGGCATAGAAGTCATCTTCTCCTTGAGCCGGCATATGATATCCCATCATTACACCCGGTAACTGGATATTGTCGTAGACAGTATCTCTAACTTCTGCGGTTTTCTTTGGTTCAACAATCGTTGGTCTTGGAATCTCTTTGGTTCCTTTTGGAATATCAGAGAAGTATGCCTTGATCATTTTCTTAGTCTCAGGAATAGAAATGTCACCTGCGATAGAAAGTGTTGCATTGTTTGGAACATAGAATGTTTCATAGAACTCCATGAACTCTTCTAATTTGGCCGCATTGATATATTCCGCTGATCCAATTGGCACCCATCTATATGGATGTTCTACAAAAGCTCTGCTGAACATTTCCGGCAATACAGTACCATAAGGTGTATTGTCATATCTCTGCTTCATTTCTTCCTTTACAACTCCTCTTTGAGTCTCAACTCCTTCTTGGTCGATCTTGGCGTGAAGCATTCTTTCTGATTCAAGCCACAAACCAAGTTTTAGTTGGTTAGATGGAAGAACCTCATAATAGAAAGTTCTATCAAAGGAAGTATTGGCATTCAAAACACCTCCATTTCCCTGAACGATCTTAAAGAACTCTCCTCTATCTACATTCTCTGATCCCTCGAACAATAAATGCTCAAAGAAATGGGCGAATCCTGTTCTTTTCGGATCCTCATTCTTGGATCCAACATGGTATAATACTGATACTGCTACTATAGGAGTTGAATGATCTTCGTGCAAGATCACATGCAATCCATTGTCCAGATCATACTCTTCAAATTCGATCTTATTGTTCTTCTCTTGTGCAAAGGCACTAAGACCAAAGATCGAAGCCGTTAATAAGGCGACAACTTTTTTCATATTAAAATTTTGATTTTAAGAATAGGCCCGAAAGTACTAATTATATGGCAGTCTGCTCAACCACTTACACAAAAGGTCAACTGCAATTACAAAAGGAGTATAATATGGATTTCTGTTAAGAATTATTTAACTTTAGAAGCAAATTCCTAAGCCATGAAAAAAATAACTACTACCCTACTGTCAATAGCGTGTCTATTAACCTTTCTTCCTTCCTATGGACAAAGTCCCACAGGTGGTCCTGATCAATTTGGTTATACCTATCGCAACAACCTAGCTACCAATGGACCAACTTACAATTGGTTTGACATCAGTGTCATCGGTACAAATGTTACAGGTTTGTCAGATGATAATTTTGTAGGACCATTTACCATTAGTGGATTTAATTACTACGGGACCTACCCCTCAGCTATCTATATTGGGTCAAATGGTTACATTGCTTTTTCACCGGTGAACATTGCTTCTTCAGCAGCTTCTTTTCCGGCTATTCCAACCATAGGAGGACCCAATAACTTTATCGCTCCTATGTTAACGGATCTATCTTTCGGTGGAGCAAGTTCCAATCCCGGACAATGTTATTACTACAATCAAGGAGATACGATTTGCATTACCTGGGAAGCTGTTCCATTCTGGGTTAACAATACCAATCAATATGCTGGCGACAATACTTTCCAAGTTATACTCAACAAGCAAGACTCATCCATAACCTTTAATTATAAGAAACAGGTAGGTGCACCTGACCCTGTATATATGAACAATTTTGTCAGTATAGGTATCGAGAATGGAACCGGTGCAGATGGATTGCAATATTTCAGAGGCTCGACCTTTCCCACTCCAAATACTTCAGTTAAATTCTACTACCCAACAAGTGCAGCACCAATAACTGACCTAGGAGTGAATTGGGTTGAAAATGATCAAAATGGCGGATTCTTTAGAAATCTAGGACAAACCTTTATTCCCAGAATCAACATTAAGAATCTTGGAAATCAAACTATCTCAAGCAACTTTTATGTGCGTTACGATCTCTTATCCAGCGCAGGTATCAGGCTAGATAGTGGCAGTGTGCTTGTTAATGGATTAAGCACAGGAACTGACTCTTTGATCATCTTCCCTTCTCCAGCTACAATTACTGTTGCAGATAGGTATGAGTTAAAAGCATACGTCAGCAGGGTTACCAACGATCAAGTAGTACCAAATGACACCCTATCTTGTAAAATGATCGTATTGGATTCAAGTCTTACCACTCATAATTTAGACTATACTGATGGAACAGGAACGGTGTTTAGTATTTCCTGGCAAGGAGGAAATGGTGGTATTGCTTCCTATTATGAACCTCCCTATTACCCGGCTAGGATCTTAAGTACAAACTTTTGGATAACGGCTCTTGGCTCACCGGCTGTTGGATTCCACTCAGTGCTTTACGACGATAATGGTCGACAAGGAGCTCCGGGAACGATCCTAGATTCTACCTTTATTCCATCTGGGTCTATAATTACAGGATCTTATTATAGTCACCCTCTCTTTACCTCCAATATCACTATCGCTAGCGGAGGAGTCTATTTACTATGGCTAATGGATGGAAATGGAATTGCCTTAGGTAGAGTAATTGAAACACCTGCATCTAATAGAACCTATGAAATTCTATTTGGTGCATGGGCACCATATCGTTCAGCAGACACAGAAGATTTTGCAATGGGAGTTCAAGTAGTACCTATCAGCACCCATTTGAAGGACGGAATATCCTCTTTGGAGAATTTCAAAGTTTATCCAAATCCAGCCAACGAATTTGTAACAATAGAAGGCTTGAACGAGGATATAGACTTTCAATCCACCGACTATCAATTAATGGATTTGAATGGTAGAGCAGTTGATGCAAAATTCATGAGAACCGGATCACAGCTTAGACTTTACAGAGGAGAGTTGAAGGCTGGAGTATACCTTGTGAGAGTTGGAAAGTCGATCGCCAAAGTTCAGTTTACCGACTAATCAATAGAGATTTTCAGGCCATCATAGGCCAACTCAATTCCTTTGGGAAGCTGCAGATTTACCTCTGCATGCTTTCCCATTAAGTGACTGATATGAGTTAGATAGGTCTTTTCAGCACCTAATTCCCTTGAAAGTTCTATAGCTTCTTCCAAATTGAAATGGGAAATATGCTTTGTCTTTCTAAGTGCATTCAACACCAAGACCTTTAACCCTTTCAGTTTTTCCTTCTCTTTTGGATCGATATAGTTTGCATCTGTCACATAAGCGAAGTGATTGATCCTAAAAGCCAAAACAGCCATTTTGTAATGCATAACTTCAATAGGCTTTATTGTGGTATTCCCTATTTGAAAGTCACTTAATTCAATATTGTGCAGCTGGATCTCGGGAACGCCAGGGTATTTGCTATCGGCAAACACATAAGAATACTCCCTTTTTAGTGCTTCTTGAACCTGTTGGTTCGCATATACAGACATTGCCTTGCCACCCTGTTTAAAATTGAAGGCTCTAATATCGTCTAGACCTGCAAGATGGTCTTTATGCTCGTGGGTAAAAAGAACTGCATCAAGCTGCTGTACATTTTCTCTTAGCATTTGATACCTGAAATCCGGCCCTGTATCTATCACAAAGGTCTGATCGCCTAGCTGTATCATGGCAGAACACCTGGTCCTATTGTCCTTTGGATCTTTTGAGTTACAGACATCACAATCGCAAGCGATCACCGGAACGCCTTGAGAAGTACCACTACCTAGAATGGTAACTACCATGCTCTACTTGTATATGTTCTTAAGTACCTCAATGGTTTTATCTACATCTTCTTTGGTGTTGAATTTACCAAATGAAAATCTAACTGAAGGTCGATCCATTGGGACATTTATCGCTCTGAGAACATGTGAACCTGTGTTGGTACCTGAGGAGCAAGCACTTCCTCCTGAGGCACTGATTCCCTCAATATCTAAGTGATACAAGAACATCTCATCTATATCGGAACTTGGGAAACAAACACTCAATACGGTATATAAAGATTCTTCACTTTCACTATCGCCGTTAAAGCTAACTCCCGGTATGATCTCCTTTAATCTTTTGATCATATAGGATTTAAGGGACTGAATGTGGTTTCTGTGTTTATCCAACCCCTCATAAGCTAGCTCTAGCGCCTTTGTCAGTCCCACTATTCCATAAATATTTTCTGTACCAGCTCTCATATTGCTCTCCTGTGCACCACCTGTGATCATTGGCTTCAAGGTAGATGTGTTCCTTAGATACATAAAGCCAATCCCTTTAGGACCGTGGAATTTGTGAGCAGAACAAGTTGCAAAATCCAAATTGATCTCAGAGAAATCAAATGCATAATGACCCATTGTTTGAACAGTGTCTGAATGGAAATAGGCAGAATGTTCTTTGCAGAGCTCTCCAACCTTTTTCAAAGGTATTCTATTTGCGATCTCATTATTCGCATGCATCAGGCTAACTAAGGTGGGGCCTTCTTTCTGTAGCAATCTTTCCAGGTCCTCCAGATCAACTCTGCCCTTTTCATCAAGTTGAACAAAGCTCAGTCTGATCCTTCCCTGCTCTTCAAGTTCTTCCACTGTGTGCAACACTGCATGGTGTTCGATCTTAGAGGTGATAATATGCTTAACCCCTAGATCATCAACAGCACATCGGATGATCATATTGTCAGCCTCTGTCCCTCCTGATGTAAAAAAGATCTCAGCAGGACTTGTATTGAAAAGCTTGGCAATCTGTTTCCTGGACTTCTCTATAATTGATCTGGCTACTCTGCCATCAGTATGGATAGAAGAAGGGTTGCCATAGCTATCCTTCAATACCGGTATCATGGCCTCAACAACTTCCGGATCTATTGGAGTTGTAGCAGCATTATCCAAATATATATTCATCTTCAATCTTTAATAATATCCCTGATGTCTGACATGATCCTTTCTGCCAATTGATTGGCAGTTGACTCTGACTCACTTTCGGAATATATGCGAATAATAGGCTCTGTATTGGATTTTCTCAAGTGAACCCATTCTTTATCAAAATCGATCTTCAACCCATCGATCGTATTTTTAGGGTACTGTTCGTATCGTTTTTCAATTTTATCTAGTATGCCATCCACATCCATACCCTGCTCCAACTGGATCTTATTCTTAGAGATATGATAGGCATTGTATTCAGCCTTCAAGCCGGAACATGTTCCATTGGTTGAATTCTTGTATTTGGCAAAATGAGTCAAGAACAAGGCAGCACCTACCAATGCATCTCTACCGTAATGAGAGTCTGGATAGATCACCCCACCATTTCCTTCTCCCCCGATCACAGCACCAACTTCTTTCATCTTCTCTACAACATTGACTTCCCCAACCGCTGATGCATGATAGTCTGTTCCATGCTTCTGACAAACATCGCTCAATGCTCTGCTGGAAGATAAATTGCTAACGGCTGCTCCTTTCTTATGACCTAAGATATAATCCGCCACTGCGACTAAAGTATATTCTTCTCCAAACATCTCCCCTGTTTCTGTGATCATTGCCAATCGATCAACATCGGGATCCACTACCATTCCTAGGTCGGCCCCTTCATTCTCGACAAAGGAAGAAATCTCTCCCAAATTCTCTTTCAACGGTTCAGGATTGTGAGGAAATTGTCCGTTTGGCTCACAATAGAGCTCCCCAACCTTAGCAACACCCAAAGCCTTTAAAAGCCTTGGTAAAAAGATACCGCCGGTTGAATTCACACAGTCGACAGCAATATGAAGATTTGCCTTTTTAATGGCTTCTACATCGACTAATTCTAAATTTAAAATATGATCGATATGCTTATCTATATAACTTTGATCTTCTCTTGTATTTCCCAGATCGTCTACTTCAACATATTCTATCTCACCACTTTCAGCGATGGCCAAAAGATCTTTTCCGTCTTGAGCCGAGATGAACTCCCCCTTTTCATTCAACAATTTAAGCGCATTCCATTGCTTAGGATTATGACTTGCTGTAAGAATGATACCTCCTTGGGCATTTTCCATTGGGACTGCCAATTCAACCGTAGGGGTAGTTGATAAACCCAGATCGATCACATCTATTCCCAGTCCGCTTAAAGTTGCCTGAACCAGCTGACTAAGCATAGGTCCGCTGATCCTAGCATCTCTTCCAATAACTACTTTCAGCTTCTTTTCGGCATTTTTCATCTTCAACCAACTTCCATATGCAGCGGCAAATTTTACAATGTCTTCAGGACTTAGATTATCTCCGCTTTTACCTCCAATGGTGCCGCGAATTCCGGAAATTGATTTGATAAGGGTCATAATTCAAATTTGGGTTACAAAATTATGAAGAATGACATTAATTATAATCTGTTAATTTCTTTGTGGATAAGAATAGTGGGCCGACCTTTGCAGAGCTTTAAAATTTTCAAACTTTGTTAGAGCACCTTTATCTCCCACCCTATGGAAAATGAATTTGGAGCTACTCCTGAACAGTCCCCGGAGATGGCTATTGTCAAAAAATTTGAAGATATGTTGAGCGCAAAAACTGCGCTTTTTTTTGATGTCGACGAATTTGAGGACCTGATAGATTACTATAACAGCAAAGGAGAACCTGCAAAATCTTTGCAGGTTTGCGAATATGCTTTTCAGCAACACCCTAAGACTGCGAGCCTTCTTGTAAGTTGCGCGCAGATCTATGTTGCCATACACAAACCTCAAGAGGCTTTGAAGTATTTGAACATGGCTGAATCAATGGAACCATTTGATATTGAGCTATTCTATACTAAAGCTTCCATATATAGTCAACTGAGAAATTCAGACAGAGCTATTGAGAATTACAAGAAAGCTCTTCAATATGCAGACGATGGAGAAAAGGAAGATATTCTTCTTCAATTGGCATTTGAAAGCGAAAATGTTCAAAAGCACGATGAAGCCATAAAGTATCTTAAAAATGCCCTTTTCTTAAATCCGGAGAATGAAACTGCGCTTTATGAGTTGGGATTCTGTTTTGACATCATAAAGGACCTTGATGGAGGAAAAGAATACTTTGAGAAGTTCTTGGATGATAATCCATACTCTCACATTGCCTGGTTTAATTTGGGGATCACTTTTGGAAAGATGAACTTGCTAGAGAAAGCCATTGAATGCTATGATTTCGCTATTGCCATCAAGGAAGACTTCTCATCTGCCTACTTTAATAAGGCTCATTGCTTCTCACAGCAAGATCTGCATGAAGAAGCATTGGAGTGTTTCAAAGAAACGCTTCAGTTTGATGTAGAAGATGCTTTGAGCTACTACTATATTGGAGAGTCTTACGAAAAACTAGAAAAGTATTCAAAAGCCATTGCTTTTTACAGAAAAGCCTCTGAATTGGATGAATTTCTGGCAGATGCCTGGTTGGGAATTGGTTCTTGTTACTTTGAACTTGATAGGTTCCTGGATAGTCTCTCTTACATTAAAAAAGCCATTGAGTTGGACGAGTTGAATCCCGATTATTTTTATTTATTGGGAGATGTACAATTACAACTTGGTTTTGAAGAAGAAGCTTTGAATTCCTATTTGAAAGTTTATGAACTGGACGAATACAATCCTGATATCATTGTTGACATCTGTACTTTGTATGAGAAGAGCGGTGAAACAGAAGCCGCTATGGACTTTTATTGCAGAGGGGTTCAAGATCAACCTAAAAATGCGCGCTTATTGTATAACTTTGTCGCCTTCTTGTTCAAACTAGGTGACTTGATCAACGCACTTTTCTATTTAGACACGGCTCTCAAAGAATTCTACAGTGAAATGGATGAGTTGTTCAATGTCTATGAAGAGGCAAAATACAATCCTCAAGTCATCGAACTGATCGAGTTTTATAAAGTGCGATAATGAATTTTGAACTCCCTTTCATTCCGGAGAGAACCTCTCAGCCGAGAGATTCAGGCTTAACCATGATGATGGATAAAGGACTTAGTTGGAGACAAGCTGAGAACTTTGTCGATTCATGCAGCGACTATACGGATATTGTAAAACTGGGATTTGGAACTTCATACATCACTAAAGATTTCGAGAGAAAATTAGACATCTATCACTCCGCAGGTCTCTCCTGCTACTTAGGTGGGACCTTATTTGAAGCCTTTGTAGTAAGAGGTATGTTCGAGGATTACAAAAGATTACTTGACAAGTTCAAATTAAGAACGGTAGAAGTTTCTGATGGATCAGTAGAAATGGATCATGATTTGAAATGCAGATACATTGAAGATCTAAGCAAAGATTTTAGAGTGCTCTCTGAAGTTGGATCAAAAGAAGAAGGAATATTGATCAGTCCTAACAAATGGATCAATATGATGCAAGCAGAGCTGCAAGCCGGAAGCTGGAAGGTTATAGCTGAAGCCAGAGAGAGCGGAAATGTTGGTATTTACAGACCGAATGGAACAGCTCACGTTGCATTGGTAAACAAGATCATAGCGAAAGTAAAGGTCGAAAATATACTTTGGGAAGCTCCTCTGAAAGGACAGCAAGTATGGTTCATCAAGCAGTTTGGAAGCAATGTTAACTTAGGCAACATCAGTCACGATGAAGTGATCCCATTAGAAACCTTGAGAATTGGATTGAGGGGCGACACCTTTCACGACTTTCTCCCGGAAGAATTAATGAAGAAGAAGATTGAGTAACAATCATGGAAATTAGAGCCGTTGAAGCAGATCAGCTCAATGCAGAGCTGGAAAAGAAGAGTTCTATCCTTCTTGACATAAGAGAAGAGTACGAGTATGAGGATGACCATTTAGAATCCATTCACATCCCCATGGCTGAAGTGAAGTCAAGATTAAAAGATCTTGAACAGCATGAGAATATCATCATCTGCTGTAAAAGTGGTAATAGAGCGCGCGCCATAGCCTATATGCTCAATAAAAACCTATCGAACACCAACATCTCTTATCTCAGTGGAGGTATGGAGGCTTACAGACAGATCTATGCCCAGAAGCAATAAAGAATACACAAGCATCATTTTGAAGGGTATGGCAATGGGAGCAGCAGACATTGTTCCAGGAGTTTCCGGCGGTACCATTGCCCTAATTAGTGGTATCTATGAAGAGTTTGTCAATTCACTAAAGTCATTCAGCTCTGCTTTAAATGTGCTCAGAAAAAATGGGATAAAAGCGGCTTGGAAGCACGTTAATGGTGATTTCTTGCTAGCACTTTTTGGTGGGATCTTATTGAGCTTGATAAGTTTAGTACAGTTCATCAAGTATGCCTTGGCCGAACATCCGATTCTCCTGTGGTCCTTCTTTTTTGGACTGATACTCGCCTCTACCTATTATGTAGCCAAAACTGTAGATAAATGGAACCTCCAAAATATTCTGGCTTTCTTGATTGGAGGGGTATTGATCTATTATCTTACCAGCATTAGTCCATCAGAAAGCTCCACTGCTCCATGGTTTGTCTTTGTGTCAGGTGCTTTAGCTATTTGTGCTATGATCCTTCCCGGAATATCAGGAGCATTCATACTTGTGCTGTTGGGGAAATATGCTTTCATCATTGAAGCCCTATCTGAAGCACAGATAAAGACCATTGCTTTTTTTGCTGCCGGTTGTGTTACAGGACTCCTTTCTTTCAGTCATCTCCTTTCTTGGATGCTGAGACATTATCACAACCTCACTATCGCCCTACTCAGTGGATTTATGCTTGGCTCCTTAAATAAGATCTGGCCCTGGAAAAGGGTTTTGGAATGGGGAGTAGACAGGCATGGAGAAAAAGTATCAGTACTTGATATGAATGTCATGCCTTTCAATTTTGAAGGCGATGCTCAACTGATCCTTTCTATCTTTCTAGCTTTTCTAGGTTTTGCTTTGATCGTTATCTTTGAAACACTGGCAAAGAAAAAGCTTCAATGACTTTCATGAAATATGGATTGATCGGAAAGAATCTCTCTCATTCTTTCTCTCAGGAATTCTTCAATAATAAATTCAACAAGGAAGGTCTATCTAATTGTAGGTATGACAATTATGAACTTAGCGTCGCATCTGACTTATCAGACTTCCTAGAAAATACTGATTGTGTTGGATTGAATGTAACCCTTCCCTACAAGGAAGATGTTATTGCTTGCTTAGATCAACTTGATGATAATGCGGAGAAAATAGGTGCAGTCAACACTATACTGATCAAAGAAGGAATCAAAAAAGGATACAATACGGATTATCTTGGCTTTCAGAGATCACTGAAGCATCAAATGGATAATAGGAAGGTCAAGGCACTCATTCTAGGAACAGGTGGCTCTTCAAAGGCTGTTAGCTATGCATTGGAGCTGATGAATATACCTTATCAGTTCGTTAGCAGGTCTAACAGCAATAAAACTATTGGATATTCTGATATGGATAAGAAATGCATGGAAGAACATCCTTTGATCATAAATTGCACACCTATCGGAATGTGGCCAAATACAGAGGATACTCCTCCTATTCCTTTTAAATTTCTCAATGAAAACCACTTGGTATTCGACCTTATATACAATCCAGAAAAAACAAGATTGCTTGAATTAGCTGAATTGAAGGGAGCTGCTATTGTAAATGGATTAGAGATGCTTGAGATCCAGGCAGAAGAATCATGGAAAATTTGGAACAGCTAAACAATTTAATGAAGACAACTTCGTTAAAAATAGGTGAACATTAAAAATCCACCGTTCAGATTATTGATCTACAGCGCTGCAGCAGCAGTTGCAACCATTATTTTGATCTGGCTGGGATTTATGGAACTCATCAAGGCAGAGCTTTTCATACCCTTTATCATCTTTAGCTTTTTCCTGCTCCTTCTCTCTCAATACCTCACTAGTTACCTGATGGAAGAATTCATCATGGAACTGAAGGGAAATCAACATAGTAAGTGGCTCTCTGCTCCTCTGGGTATATTTTTCTGCTTCCTCACCTACTCTATTATTAGCCTTAGTTTCGGACTTTTAGCCTAGGCTTCTTCTACCTTCTTTTTTAAACTTGACAAGGTAATAAAGAGAGAAATGATCACCATTAAAGCACCCAATAAGAATGGGGCGCCCGGGAGATCTATCGGATTGTCATCGCTAGTATAATATGCAAATATGGATGTCATGATCACCGGTCCAAAGATCGCTGTCAATGACATAAGCGATGTCAAAGCTCCCTGCAATTCCCCTTGCTCTCTATCTGAGAACTGATTTGATAATGTTCCTTGAAGGGTTGGACTAGCTATGCCACCTAAGCAGTACGGCAGACAGAACAGAAACAGCATCCACCCTTTTGTTGCTGAGGCAAACAAGATAAGACCCGAGATCCACATGCAATAGCCAATAATGATGGTCTTCCTTTCCCCAAACCATTTTACAATGTGTTTCACAAGTAAACCCTGAACAATTGCCACTATGATCCCTACTACTCCTAGAGAATAACCAACCATCGTTTCATCCCAATCGAACTTATACATGCTGTAAAAGGTCCAAGTAGACTGAACAGAGTGTGACGCTATATACAAAAGGAAGAAAGCAACTGCTAGACCTGCGATCAAAGGGGTCTTGCGCAAAAGATGAAACGAACCTAAAGGATTGGCTTTTCTTAAATTGATCTCCCTCCTTTTCTCTACAGGTAGTGATTCAGGTAGAATGAACCAACCATAGATGAAGTTTACCAAGGTCATTCCGGCAGCTATTAGAAAAGGCAGTTGAATGCTGTATTTAGACGCTAGTCCACCAATCACAGGTCCCACAATAAAACCCAATCCAAATGCCGCTCCTATCAATCCAAAGTTCGCTGCTTTATTCTCGGGCTTACTAACATCTGCGATATAGGCAGTTGCAACCGTAATACTTGCTCCGCAAAGTCCGGCTACCACCCTTCCCACAAATAGCCAAGCAATAGTGGGTGCATAGGCGTGAAAAATATAATCGATGCCCAGTCCAAAGAGAGAGATCAGTAAAATTGGCTTCCGACCGTATTTGTCGCTTAATGTACCTAGTATAGGTGCACAGAAGAACTGCATGATAGCATAGGAGAAGATCAACCAACCTCCTACTTTGGAAGCCTCACTCAATCCTTCGCCTTGAAGGCTCTCGATCAAAGATGGGAGTACCGGAATAATAACTCCTAATCCGATCACATCAACCAAAACAGTGACAAATATGAATACGAGAGATTTCTTCATTCAAAAAAATATAAGCGCCAAAAGTAAGCCTATTAAATACTGATTATCCTACCTTTAGAAAAAATCAATCTAGTATGAGCAAAGGAAAAGTAACGGGAATTGGCGGGATCTTCTTCAAGTGCAAAGACCCTCAATCTCTCAAACAATGGCATGAGGACAATTTAGGAATGACCACTGATCAATACGGTGCGCTCTTCGAATCCAGAAATGCAGACAATGTTGAACAAAAGAATTATTTACAATGGAGTCCATTTAAAGAGGATACCACCTATTTTGAACCTTCTCAGAATGAATTCATGATCAACTATCGAGTAGATGACCTAGTTGCACTCAAAGCCAAACTTGAGGCAAATGGAGTTGAGATACTTGATAAAATTGAAGAATATGAATACGGTAAGTTCTTGCACATTAAGGGACCTGAAAATCA
The DNA here is from genome assembly GCA_030429925.1 of Bacteroidia bacterium. GTDB lineage: Bacteria > Bacteroidota > Bacteroidia > Flavobacteriales_E > Vicingaceae > UBA1494. The sequence continues at coordinate 13,131 of JAUIGQ010000023.1, forward strand.
AAAGATCGAACTATGGGAGCCGGTAGATGATGTATTTACCAAGTCTCATGAAGGAAAAACCAATAAATGATCAAGGAAAAATTGAAGAAGCCATTGCCTGAGCCTCTTTAAATGCATCCGACTTGTAATTGAGCTGATCTTCCTTTTCTCTAAAAAATTCCAAAAGGTTTTCTGTTGGCATATTCCCCGTAAGCTCATCATCTGCCATCGGACATCCACCATAGCCTGCTATAGCACCATCAAAACGTCTGCATCCATTGGAGTAAGCAGCCTCAACCTTCTCTCTCCACTCATTAGGCCGAGTGTGAAAATGTGCGCCGATCTCCAGCTTGGGAAACTCATTGATGGTAGTAGAAAACAATCGTTCGATAACCTCTTTTTTAGAAACTCCTATAGTATCGCTCAAGGCAAATATTTCTATGCCTAGATCAGCTAACCTCTCTATCCACTTCGCAATTAGGTCTTCATGGAAAGGATCTCCGTATGGATTTCCAAATGCCATGGAAAGATATAAGACCAAGCTCTTGTTGTTCTTAAAGCACAACTCTTGAATCTCTTCTACCCTTTGCAAAGACTCCTCTATAGTAGCATTGGTATTTCTCATCTGAAAGGTCTCTGATACGGAAAATGGATAGCCCAAATAGTCTATCTGTTCAAAACTGACAGCCTCTTCAGCACCTCTTCTATTGGCTATTATGGCCAAAAGCTTTGTAATGGTGTCGGATAGATCTAAACCCTCAAGAACTTTTGCTGTATCAGCTAATTGAGGAATGGCCTTGGGAGAGACAAAAGAGCCAAAATCCAAACTGTGAAACCCAACTTTTAAAAGCTGATTTAAATAATCTACCTTCACATTTGTAGGAATAAAGTCCTTTATTCCTTGCATCGCATCTCTTGGACACTCAATGATCTTAACCATAAGAGATTTTTTTCAAAAGTAGTATTAATGCAAGATTTTAATGAGCATGGATATTTGATAAATTTATAGGGTGAGAAAAAGGATCCTAATAGCAGCAATATCGATCATCGTAGTTATTGCGACTCTTTTGATCTACAACCTCAAAACGATCCTAAAAGCGCGATTGAATTCACTGATCATCCAAGGTCAGGAAAGCGAATACACTTATTATGTAGGAGATGTAGATATTAATTTACTCGGAAGATCTCTTACCTTGTCTGATATAGAATTAAAGCCGAAACTAGATCAACTCAGAAAAGCAAATAGGAAAACATACATCTACTTGAAAGTAGGCGAATTGAGCTTTAGCAATTTCGATTTCATCAAGCTATTAACTCTGAATCAGATCGAGATTGAATCTATCAACATATCACATCCTGTTATCAGGATATACAATACCAAAAAGAGAGATCATAAAGAAGGGCTAGAGTCGAATCAAAATAAAAAGGTCCTTTCAGATATTCTTTCAACCAATATAAGTTCGCTTTCTATTGGCAAGCTATCCCTTGATCATGCACAAACCAAGATCTACAAACTAGACCCCGATACCAGTCTCAGTATTAATGCAAGCAATACAGAGCTTAAGATCTTCGGCATATACACGGATAAGGAGCTATTTAGTTCCCATGAGATATTGACTTTCGATTCAAGTGAAGTAGCTCTTCAAGGAGTTCAATACTATGGATTAAAGGATTATGATATCAAATTAGGTTCCTTCAAAAGCAATTCAGCGAGCGACCATATTGTCTTTGAGGACTTAGCAATGGTTCCATTGGAAGATAAGATCACATTTACAAGCCGACAGGATATTGAAAGGGACTGGTATAATATAAGCATCAGTGAAATGGTGCTGGAGCAATTTGATCGACAAGCATTTCAATCAAGCGGTCATATAAATGCTGAAAAGCTATTGATCGAGGGCGCATCAATTGAGATCTATCGAGATAAAAGGAAAAGGGACAAGAAACCAAAGCAACAAATGCTTCCATCAGCCTTGATAAGATCCATTGATCCGCCTATAGATATAGAGGAAGTCAGCATCAAGAGTTCTAGTCTAAAATATCTTGAGCATGAGATCGATGCAGCCAAGCCTATTGAAGTGCAATTCAAAGAGCTGGAGATGGAAATCAAGAACCTCTGCTCAGACAGCAGTAAATTATTGGAAAATGATGTTCTTGAACTCAAAGCAAATGGAGTTTTTATGAAAGGAGGGTCTGTAACGGTAGCTTCTGAATTCTACCTATTGGATCCGGATGATCGATTTCAACTCAAAGCCAGTTTAAAAGGAATGCCAATGCCGGATCTAAATCCTATATTGGAAGAGTCAGCCTTTATAAGTTTTGAAGATGGAAGACTTAATGATTTGAGCTTCATGATGAAAGCCGATAAATACAGAGCAAAAGGGCATTTGGATATATCCTATTCTTCGCTGAGCAATATGAAGATTTTGCGCAAACAGAGTGAGATCCGAGAAAGAAAAGCTAAAGGAAAAAGAGGAAGAAAGTCTAAGGGATTGCTATCTTTTCTAGTGAGCAGCCTTGTGCCTTCTGAATATGGTCCTCAAAGTGAAAATTACCATCAAGGTAAGATAGACATCCGAAGAGATCAGCATAAATCTATTGTGAATTATTTGATCATGGGAATAAAAGACGGACTACTTAGTAATTTGCTTCATGAACATCAAGGCTTACAAGTAGAATTGAAGAAAAGGAAGCACTAACTATTATGTTTCAATAGATCTTTATTGATCCTTTTGACAAAGGAAGGACCCTCGTAGATAAAACCGGTATAAACTTGAACCAGACTTGCACCGGCTTCTAGCTTCTCTCTTGCATCTTCAGGACTATTGATCCCACCTACACCAATGATCGGAAATTCTTTGCCCAGGCCTTTTGAAAGATAAGAGATCACCTCTGTTGATCTGTCTTTTAAAGGTTCGCCACTTAGTCCTCCTGCACCTATCCTATCTATTTCAGTTTTGGGTGTTTGAAGTCCTTCTCTGCTTATTGTAGTATTGGTAGCGATCAATCCATTGATCTTAGTTTCTCTAGTTATCTCAATGATATCATCTAACTGTTCGTTAGTTAGGTCGGGCGCAATCTTTAACAAGATTGGTTTTTCCTTTTCTCTTTTTGAGCTTTCTTGCTTCAGGGTATTGAGCAGCTCTTTCAGTGGCTCTTTCTCTTGAAGTTCTCTCAAATTTGGCGTATTGGGAGAGCTAACATTGACAACAAAATAATCAACCACATCAAAAAGCTCATTGAAGCAAATGAGGTAGTCGTTAATTGCATGCTCATTGGGCGTCACCTTGTTCTTGCCAATATTCCCTCCAATGATCAGTTGAGGGTCTCTCTTCTTCAATCTGCCAACTGCTGCCTTTACTCCTTCATTGTTAAACCCCATCCGATTGATTAAAGCCCGATCTTCTTTCAGTCGGAATAATCTTGGTTTAGGGTTTCCCTCCTGAGCTTTTGGGGTCAATGTGCCGATCTCAATAAATCCAAATCCCAAAGTCGACAGTTCATTGAATAGTTTAGCGTCTTTGTCAAAACCCGCAGCAAGTCCAACAGGGTTAGGGAATTTAATGCCGAACACTTCTCTTTCAAGACTCTTTGAAGTAAGTTGATAAACCGATCTAAAAAGAGGCTTCATCAATGGAATTGACAAGGTGAATTTCAATAATGAAAAGGTAAAATGATGTGCTTTTTCAGCTGATAGATTAAATAAAAGCGGACGGAATAATCTTTTATATAGCATGGGGCGCAAAATTAAGTCTATTTCTAGCTCATTAAGAACAAAAGACTTAACTTGGCGTTATCTTGCTGTCTATGAGTGGATTAACTTGGTTAGATATTGAAAAAAATCTTGAGCTGGAAAAAGAGCTGACTTTTGCCAATGTACTTTCTGTGCGTTCGCATAGCTTGTTCTTGGTAAAGTATCACCCTGACCAAGAAATTGATAGAAGAAAAGCAGAAATATTAGTAGACGAACTTTATGAGTTGGTTGATTCAGGTTTGTATCTTGGACTAAATGATGCTAGAGGACCCAATCTAGAAATAACAAAAGAGGCCAGGGATGTCTATGAAAAGAACAAGAGCCTGGATAAAACCAAAGCTCAAGCAGTCATAGTAAACGATCTGAGTACAAGGATCTTTTTAAACTTCTTTGTAAGTATCAATAAACCTACAACACCGGTAAGGCTCTTTAATTCCTTTGACAGAGCCTTCCAATGGCTGATCAGTCATTAGGACTGAATTCCTCGAAGGACTGGTCATCATAGAATACCAAGATCCTTTTTATCTTCCTTGAATCTTTTGATCCTATCCCTTTGTCTGGTTGGATTTCAACCTTATGATCTATTTTCTCATTACTTCCTTCAATTGCTGCCTCCTGATTGCCTTCTACTTTATTAGGAGTTGCATGATCAACCTTTACTGAAGTAGTTCCATTGATCAACCAACCGGCATCCACTTTGGGAAATCGGTTCAATACCTTTTGAATAAATTCTAAACTAGGTTTGTTCCTTCCAGAAAGAATGTGTGAAATGGAAGAACGCTGAACTCCAATCTCTTCAGCAAATGCCGAAGCAGATAGATTATTCAACTTCATTATATACCTAAAACGCTCCTCTAACTCCATCGATCAACAATTTACTTTTGTAACATCACTTTAGATGTACAAATGTAAACAATGATGCATGTATTTTATGGTTACAATTGTAAATTGATGGATTGTTTACATTAAATCAACTCCACAAACCAGAACTAATGCTTTAATAAAACATTATAATGTACTGATATGGTGTTATTTAATTCGAATTGATTATAGCTATAAGACTAATGTGGTCTTAGAAGTTATTGTTGTAAACAATTCTCTACTATTGATGTTATGGAAAGTTGGTTTAAGACTGTAAACTCGATTACATATGTAACTTATTTTGAAGGGAGGTAAAAACTGATCCCGATTGAATGGTAGTTCATTATGTAGTTAATCCCCCAGCCAAAGGAATAGTCTAATTGAATATTGTCTCTCAATAAATAGGTCATACCTGCATCCATATTATTTAACCATTCTTCAAATTCCACATACTCCCCAAATGCTTCAAGGTACACCCCTAACCTATCGTCAATTGCTTGACCATAAGATAATGTATAAGTAAAAGCCCCTAATTGTCGCTCTTGTCCTTCATTTGCCCAATCTAGATCTGAATTGAAGTAGCCCAGATTAGCTCCCAAACTTCTTTTCTCATCAAGATCATAGGCTATATTCAGCCTTGTCATTACTCCATAATCATTGACAGTAAGCTCTTGGGATCCTGTTGGGATAAATAGGTGAGCGACCAATCCCAAAACAACTTTGTTTTCTGCAGAATTGAATTGATATTTAAATCCAAGCTGTATGTCCTCACTTCCGGAGTACTTATTTTCAGCAATAAAAGAGGAATCAGACCTTCTTGTCCTTTCGATCTTATACGTAGACACTTCATTGACAAGTCTCAACTCAAAATTCTTGAAAACACCTAACCTGAAAAGACTTGTTGGGTAAACGCTTCTATGAATAGTGAACCTGCCTGGAAACTCTGCACGTTGAAACAACAGTCCGGATTCTACTTGGATAACCCCTGGTGAAACTGATATTGGCGACTCTGTTTGGTCTGGACGATCAGTTACAATTGTTTGAGATCTCAAGACCCCAACTGATAGAATTAAGAATAAAATAGCTATGAGTTTTTTCATATTTTTAGGTTTGTCTAAATATTATTTTAGATTTATGTAACTATATTTGCGGCAAATATAACAAATGCCTTCACTTAGCGAAGAGAATTATTTAAAAGCCATATTTGTCCTGAATCAAAGCGGGAGTGCAAGCACCAATGCTATTGCTGAACGCTTGGAGACAAAAGCTTCTTCCGTCACTTCTATGCTGAAGAAATTAAAGGAAAAGGAGCTTGTGAGCTATGAGAAATACAAAGCCGCCAAACTCACTTCCAAAGGCGAAAAGGCAGCAGTGGCCGTCATTAGAAAACACAGACTCTGGGAATTTTTCCTCTTTGAGAAGCTAAAGTTCAATTGGTCAGAGGTGCATGAGCTTGCTGAACAACTGGAGCATATTCAATCTTCAGAACTGACAAACCGATTAGATAATTTCCTCGGAAATCCCAGAAGAGATCCACATGGAGACCCTATTCCCGATAAGGATGGGAAATTCCCACCCATATTGAATGATACACTCTCCGATCTAAAAGAGGGTGAGTCTGCATTGATCCTAGGAGTCAAAGATCATGGAACAGAATTCTTTAACTATTTAAAATCTCTTCAGATCAAATTAGGTGATCAATGTTCTTTAAAAATCCGCAATGAATATGATGGATCTATTGAGTTGGAACACGACTCTAGAACAATCATATTATCAAGAGAAGTTGCAGACAACCTTTACATTAAAGTCTTAGCATGAAAAAACTATTCATTTTAACACTCCTCCTTACGGTTCTCTTTTCCTGTCAGAATTCCCCCACTACTGATTCCGGCAAACCGAAGATCGTATGCACGACAGGAATGTTGGCAGATGCGGTTGTGAACATTGTTGGTGAGGAAGCTGAAGTTGTTGGATTGATGGGACCGGGTGTAGACCCACACTTATACAAGGCTACCCAAGGTGATCTTAAAGAATTAAGCTCTGCAGATGTGATCATCTATAACGGATTGCATCTAGAAGGAAAGATGGGTGAGATCTTTGAAAAGCTTGCCGAGAGAAAAAAGATCCTCGTTGCTGCTGATGCGCTTCCAACTTCTAAATTGATCAAAAGTGCTGACTTTCAAGGTGCTTACGACCCGCATCTATGGTTTGATGTTGCTCTCTGGTCGAAAGTGGTTGAGCATCTTGGCATTGAATTATCCCAATTGGAAATTTTAGACAAGGGCTCTATTTTGCAAAATACAGCCTCCTACTCTGCTCAGCTTCAAGAGCTGGATCAATGGGTATCAATGGAAATTGCAAAGATCGACTCATCCAAAAGAGTATTGATCACTGCTCACGACGCTTTTGGGTATTTTGGTAGAGCTTACAATATAGAAGTAAAAGGACTTCAAGGCATTTCTACCATGTCTGAATACGGCCTCAAGGATGTTAGCGATCTTGTGAACTTCATCGTTGATAGAAAGATTCAAGCTGTTTTTGTTGAAAGCTCTGTATCAGATCGCTCTCTAAAAGCAGTGGTTGAAGGCTGTATAAAGAATGGACACGAAATTAGCATAGGAGGCACTCTTTACAGTGATGCCATGGGTCAAGAGGAAAGTGAAGAAGGTAAATATTTGGGAATGGTAAGATATAATGTGAACACAATTGTAGAGGCATTAAGATGAAAAATATTGCTTTAGAAACTCACAACCTCACTGTTAGCTATAACCGAAGACCGGTTTTATGGAATGTTGACTTTGAACTTCCATCCGGACAGATCATTGGGATCATTGGTCCGAATGGTTCAGGAAAGACCACTTTACTAAAAGCCATCATGGGACTGGTGAAGACGAGCAGTGGATATGTGAAGATCTTTGATCAGGACCTGGATGATGTCAGAGACAGAGTGAGTTACGTTCCCCAGAGGGAATCCGTAGATTGGGATTTTCCTGCATCCGTAATGGATGTAGTGCTTATGGGAAGATACAGGAGTTCCAACCTTTTCAAGAAGATCAGTCAAAAAGATAAAGATATAGCGGCAGAAGCTCTGGAGAAAGTCGGGATGCTGGAATATAGCGGAAGGCAGATCAATCAATTGTCCGGCGGACAACAACAAAGGGTGTTTATTGCCAGATCTCTGGCACAAGGCGCCGACCTTTATATTATGGATGAACCTTTTGTGGGGGTTGATGCCGCCACCGAAGAAGCCATACTCAACCTCTTCTCAGAGATGAAAAAGGAAGGAAAAACGGTAATTGTAGTCCATCATGACCTGCAAACAGCCAAGGCCTATTTCGATTGGATCGTACTATTGAACACTCGCATGGTAGCAGCCGGACCTAAAGAAGAGATCTTCAACGAGGAGCTACTTCAGGAAGCCTATGGTGGTAAACTGAATGTATTGAGTAAGGTTGGAGAATTAGTAAGAGAGAAGGATTTCCCAATAAGAGAGAAATGAAAATAAATGACGGTGGACCAAGAACGAAATGGAACAATTCCATTGCATTCTAATATTATATGAATTCAACCTTAGAATTTCTGAGCTTTTCTGACCCGAATGTGCGTTTTGTGGTCATTGGGACAATGATCCTTGGAGCTACAGCAGCCATGGTTGGTACCTTTTCATTCTTAAGAAAGAGGGCTTTGGTGGGTGATGCAATTGCTCATTCTATTCTGCCGGGTGTATGCCTTTCCTTTCTGATCAGCGGAGAAAAAGACCCTCTTTGGCTGATCCTTGGTGCGATCATCTCCGGATGGGTGTCCCTACTAATGATAGATGGGATCAGCAGGACCACCAAGCTAAAGAATGATACTGCGATTGGAATCGTGTTATCTGTCTTCTTTGGTGCAGGGATCTTATTAATGACCATGATCCAGCATAGTGGCAATGCTGCCCAGGCCGGCTTGGATAAGTTCCTTTTTGGAAAAGCAGCCTCTCTCACACAGGATGATATTATGGTATTCAGTGGAATTGGTATCGCATTGATCGTAATCGTTCTCGCTCTATACAAGGAATTTAAACTAGTGAGCTTTAATCCGGATTATGCCAAGGTGATCGGCTTGCCGGTTAAATTTCTGGAGTTCCTCTTGGCTACGATCACCATCTTAGCCGTAGCTGTAGGTATACAAGCAGTTGGCGTTGTTTTGATGGCTGCTTTACTCATTACACCTGCTTCCGGAGCAAGATACTGGACAGATAGATTGGGCAAGATGATCATCATTGCTTCCCTATTTGGCGCAGTATCGGGATTTATTGGATCTTACATCAGCTACATTGCTCCTTCTATGCCCACCGGTCCTTGGGTAGTCATGGCTTTATCGGTTTTGGCTATAGGATCTATCTGGTTTGCGCCTAAAAGAGGTGTTTTCTCAAAGCTAAAACTGAGTTGGCAGAATAGAGATAAGATATTGACAGAGAACATATTGAAGCTATTTTACCATTTGGGAGAAGACGAAGGAGACTTTGAGAAACCAAGAAGTTTCAAGCAATTACTAACTAGTGAACGCTTTAAGGAGCTGGAGCTAACTAAAGGGTTAAAAATGCTCAAGAAAAACAACCTTTTAAGAAAGAAAGGTGAAACTTGGTTCATTACCCGAAGTGGTTTTAAAGAAGCTAGTAGGATCGTTAGACTACACCGACTTTGGGAGCTTTACTTAAACCAACGCTTGAAGTTAGAACCCGATCATGTACACAATGATGCAGAAGCCATTGAGCACATCATTACACCGGAGATCGAAAGTTTGCTGGAGAAAGAACTTGATCGTCCTACTATTGACCCTCACAGAAGTAAAATCCCCTATCCTACTGAATAATGGAAGCACTGTGGATCATATTATGCGGCAGTTTGATCGCAATTAGTTGTGGACTACTTGGAAGTTTTCTGGTGCTCAGAAAGATGGCCATGGTGGGAGACGCCATCTCTCATGCAGTTTTACCGGGAATTGTATTGGCCTATTTATTCTCAGGAAGTCGAGGCAGCATTCCCATGCTGATCGGAGCAGCTGCTCTAGGTGTGCTCACTACTATCATTATTGAACTATTCTACAAGAAGGCCAAGCTGCAAATTGATGCCTCTATTGGTATCACCTTCACCTGGTTGTTTGCTATCGGGATCATCTTGATCTCTCTATTTGCCGGACAGGTAGATCTGGATCAAGATTGTGTGCTCTATGGAGAGATCGCTTATGTGCCCCTGGATCTGCTATATTGGGGAGATCTGAATCTCGGTCCCAGAACACTATGGGTAGCATCAGCAATGCTTTTGCTCATCTTGTTGATCGTTATCAGAGGATACAAAGGGTTGTTTCTCACCACCTTCAATCAAGAGTACGCCTCTGCCCTAGGCATCAGCGTTGGTTTTTGGCATTATCTACTAATGAGTTCTGTTTCTCTGACTACCGTCATATCCTTTGAATCTGTAGGAGCGATCTTGGTGGTGGCCTTCTTGATCGTTCCTCCTGCAACCGCTTATTTATTGAGCAATCAATTAAAACATATGCTATGGTTGACCGTCCTATTCGCTGTACTTAGCTCAATAGGAGGATATTTTCTTGCAGTACTGATCAATGGTTCTATTGCAGGAGCTATGGCAACCGTTTCAGGAGTATTGTTCTGTTTAGTGTGGGGATATACCATAATTCAGAAGAAGAAGATGATGATTGAGTACTAGAAATACTCCTCAAAAGTAGATCATTAGGCCCAGTTCTATTTCCAGCAAATTTGAAGATTGAAGATTAAAACTCAAATTCCTTCCTCCGACCTTCGTCCTCGATCTTCATATACAACAAAGGTCTCAGCTAATTTATCATGCAGCGCTTGTTTTCTGCTATCGAATGCTGCCATGATAAAACCTATCAATAGAATGATGGCAGAAAGGAATTTCCCTAAATATCTTCCAATGGCATTCAAGGGACTTAATCGTCCTCCACTCTTGCTAACCACCTTGATACCCATGATCATTTTCCCGAATGTAGCTTGTCGCTTAGAACTCTCCAATCCTGAGAAATACATGATCTGCAAGATATAATTAGAAAAAGCCATCGACCAATATTCCCTTCCAAATTCCATAGGCTCCATGCGGTATTGATAGAAAGGATCTCCCGTGAAAATGGCAAGCAGAATAATAAATAGAAAATAGATAACTAAGGAATCTATGATATAGGCAACAAAACGGATCCAGAATCCGGCATAATTTCTATTTTGATCTTCTTCGAGAATATACATATTGTGTTGAATGGAATTTCTACAAACATATAGCATTCATGTGAAATGCATATAACCTGATGTCTTTTATCGTCACTAATATGTAAAACAGCCAAACCTAAACATTCACTCTTATAAATTTGATTATATCTTAAACTTAGATTCTGTAATGTCACGACTACTACCTCTGCTATTGCTTTTCTTTTCTATTCCTTCCTTTTCACAGAACTACCATATTCAAGAGAATTTCAATACAAGCGCACTTCCTACAGGCTGGACCAATAGTGCAATTGTCGGTTCTAATACTTGGTCTTTTGGAATAGATGCCTCTGCCGGAACTACCGGCAACAATAATTTAAATGGAACTCCTCAGGCCTTTTTTGATGATGATATTCTTGGTTTGAGTGGAATCAATACAGTTCATTTGATCACTCCTTCATTCAACAATTCCTCATCATCTTCTACCTATTTAGAGTTTGACTACAATTTTAGACAGTTCAGTGCCAGTATTCCGGATAGCTTTAAAGTAGAAGTCTATGATGGAACGCATTGGATCATGGTCTTTTCACGAACCTTCAACGATTGCGGAGACTGGCTGGCGACTTTTTGTGTCGGCAACTTCCCGCATGCCATCATAGATATTTCTCCTTATACTAATTCAAACTGCCAAGTAAGATTTATCTATTATGATGGTGGCGATTGGTGTTGGTTTGTAGCTATTGACAATGTTGAGATCTATGACCCTACAGTCACTGACTTAGAATCACCTCACTCACCCACTCTTGCTCAAACTCTAACTCTTTATCCTAATCCCAATAATGGGAGCTTTAAGGTGAGTGTTCCGGAGAAATTTATAGGTGTAGAATATCAGATCATCGACCTCAATGGTAAGCTAGTCAAAAGTGATAAATTTAGTTCGAGCATAGAACAAATGGATCTAGAATTAGAACAAGGGATCTACTTCTTGAGAGTGCCTGAGAAAGGAATTAATGAAAAGATCGTTCTTTTTTAGAAAAGAGTAATCGTTTCTAGAAGCAACGAATAGGTATTCATTCCGTCATGCTTATGAATCAATTCCTACTTTGACATACATGAAGATCTCTTCTCTTTTTATAGCTTTCTTATTTCTACTTTTTTCTTTCTTCCTCCCTGCTCAGATCATTCATGTTCAAGAGGATTTTAATAGTAGTTCCCTTCCCAATGGATGGAATAATACTGCAGCCATCGGGACAACCAATTGGTCGTTTGGGATAAATGCTTCTGTTTCAACTACCGGAAATAACAATCTTGATGGAACACCCCTAGCCTACTTTGACGATGATGCATTAGGTAGTTCAGCCGTCAACACCGCTATTCTAATAACACCTAGCTTTAATAATAGCTCTAGCTCCTTAACCTATTTAGAGTTTGACTATAATTTTAGAGAGCTGGCGGGAATTGCTGATAGTTTTAAAGTAGAGGTATATGATGGCAGTAACTGGATTACAGTATTGTCTAGATCCATCAATGATTGTGGTAGTTGGATCTGGGTTTCTTGTACAGGCAATTTCCCACATGCCATTATTGATATATCTTCATTGGCCAACACGAATTGTCAGGTGAGGTTTGTCTACCATGATGGAAATGATTGGGGTTGGTTTGTGGGTATTGACAATGTTGAGATCTGGTCGCCTTACCAAAATGATGTAGGAGTGAGTTCAATTAACCCAATTAGTAGTTCCTGTATTTCAACCGATAGTCTCACAGTAACTATAGAAAACCTTGGCAACTCACCGGCATTCAATTTCCCACTTGCTTACATTTTAAATGGATCAAGTCCTACTTCCACTCTATTTGCTGACACCATTCCTCCATTCTCTTCTAGGAATTTTACCTTCCCAAACCCGGTGACCTATAATATCGGAAGCAATGATCTCAGAGTATTTACCAATCTCTCCAACGACCAATCACCTGCAAACGATAGCAGTCGTGTACAGGTCATAATTACAAGCAAATTCAATATTCCCTACTTAGAAGGTTTTGAAAGTCCAAATCATGAATGGTCTATTAGCGGTACAAATGCAAGCTGGGCTATTGGAACACCCAATGGGACAAATATTGATACTGCTGCATCAGGCAGTGGAGCTGCTGTCACCAATCTTAACGGCAATTACAATGCAAACGAGAAGTCATACTTAAACTCACCTTGCATCTATTTAGGTCCTTCTAGCTCAAATATTAAGGTTGAGTTTGATGCGACCTACTATATAGAAACAGTATTTGACGGCAGTTGGTTGGAATATTCCCTCGATGGGGGTTATACATGGCAAAAGGTGAATGAAGATAGTCTTTATAGAAGTTTCAATTGGTACAACAACACTTCAAAAAGAATTTGGGAAGGCATACAATCCAGTTGGGATCATAGTAGTTCTGTGATTCGAAATCTTCCTCCTAACACAACCATTCGTTTTAGATTTGTTTTTGAATCTGATGCAAGCACTCAATTGGAAGGAGTTGGAGTGGACAATTTCCAAGTTAATGAGATGAAAGACTATGAGCTTTCATTGAATCAGATCCTCGAGCCAAATGACAACTTTGAATGCGGTGTAGGCTTAGAACACATAATGGTAGAACTTGAAAACTTTGGACGACTGCCTATCAATGCAGGAACTTTATCCTATCAGGTAAATGGGGGCACAATTTACTCTGACACGCTCAATTTAACTATCAATGGTGGGAGTACTGAGTATTTTCAGTTTAGCCAACCCTACGACTTTTCTGCCCTACAAAATCCAAATATTCAAGTTTGGATAGACATTCCGGGAGATAGTATTCAAGCCAACGACAGTCAGCAAGTGTCTATAACCAACACTGCCATTTCCCTTCCTTACAGCATCCCTTATCTACAAAATTTTGATGCTATGAGCAGTGGCAACCAACCTTCTGAGGGATGGGAAAGCTATACCTTCTCACATGGTTTTTGGAGATATTCTCCAAATATCTATTTGAGCAATAGCGGACCTGATAGAGATGCAACAGGTAGAATTTTCTGGTATTTTAGAGCAAGTCAACCCTCTCAAAATGATTCAGGACTGATCAGTCCATGCATATACATTGGCGCC
>JAUIGQ010000024.1 GCA_030429925.1 Bacteroidia bacterium
TCCTTTAGCTTATCAAAGGAAGTATTTCTGAATTCCGGTCGGTTTACATCCGGGGAGAGAGAGGCTGTTCTGTTGGTTGGGCCAATAGATCCGGCAACGAATCTAGGTTTAGCCGGGTTCTTTGCAGTAAATTCATCTGCTACTTCTCTAGCAATTACCGCCGACTGATAGTTCAATTCATACACCCAATCTTCCAGGGCGTAATCAGCTTGAGCAATTGTTGTAGAGGAAAAGGTATTGGTTTCAACTATGTCCGCACCTGCTTCAAAGTAGGCTCTATGCACATCCTTAATGATCTCCGGCCTAGTAATGGAAAGCAGATCATTGTTTCCCTGTAAAGGATGAGTATGATCCTTCAAACGGTCATTCCTGAAGTCTTCCTCTTTCAACTTGTGTCGTTGGATCATGGTTCCCATGGCACCATCAAGCACAAGTATCCTCTCTTTTAATATCTCTCTAATATCAGTCATATCATATAAAAAAAGCCCTTAGACTTTGTCAAAAGGGCTATATAGCTTTTGTCTTATCTATCAGGAATTGGCACCCTCTTCTTTTTCGATCGGGTTGCCAAGGTTTCGCAGGGCCTGTCCCTCCACCTTTCTGGATAATAAATAAATTAAGAACCTATTCGGCTTTTAAAGAACTGGTCTTTTTATAATGCCTATACATAAAGTATCCAACTGCTCCTAACAGAAGGTATGGGACAAACATAATGTACATGATGCCTTGATTGATCCCCTGACCTTTTGCTTCCTCTCCGCTTTGCATATTAGATTCTAGAACGGCTTTACACATTGAACATTGTGCATCAGCTAGATCAACCCCCACAAATAGGATCAATGAAAGAATTAATATGGCTTTCCAATACTTCACTGTGTCAAATTTACAAAGCAAATTGCTATTTGTTTAATAATAAGGGGAAATCATCAAGTAAACGATCACACCTGTTAGTGTTACATATAACCAAAGAGGAAGGGTTACTCTCGCAATCTTCTTGTGCTTATCGAACTTTGAAGACAGCGCTCTTGAAAAACTAATGAGCACCAAGGGTACGATCACGATTGCCAAGAGAATGTGTGAAAGGAGAACAAAGAAGTAGACATTCCTTATCCATCCTTCCCCACCAAATGGGGTAGATTCAGCCAATGCATGATAAGTTACATAAGACAGTAAAAAGAGAACCGACAATACAAGAGCCGTGATCATTAATTTCTTATGAGTATCCCTATGTCCTTTTCTTATAGCCGCATAAGCGAAAATCAAGATCAAAGAAGTAAGGGCGTTTACTATAGCATTAAACGCAGGTAGATAGTAAATCCTTTCCCCAACCTCAACATTCTTGGGCATCAAGTAGAGAACAGCAACAACTATTGGAATTACAATTGACAGAACAATGATCAATGTTCTGTTCTTTCCATTCAGTAAGTTCATATAATTTAAATTAGTCTTTTAACGGAACAAACTCTTCCTTGAAAAGGATCTCGATTGCATCCATTAAATTATTGGTCTCTGCAGTGCTTGTACCGTCAAAATACCCTCTGATCCTGCCTTTCTTATCTACCAATACCAGCCATTGAGAGTGGAGGAAACCACCTTCAGCAGCATCATCTTCCATGGCATTCACCATGAATCCATTGTATCCTAATTCATAGATCTCCTCTTTGGGTCCTGTTACAAAGTCCCAAACAGAATCAATTGCCATTACATTCTCTGAATACTGTTTCAATACCTCAACAGAATCATGCTCAGGGTTTACAGTGAATGAAACCAAGTGAAAGTCCTTTAGGTCAAAGAAGTGCTTCTGGAGCTCTAGCATATGGGTAGTCATCTTTGGACAGATGGTAGGACAGGTCACAAAGAAGAAGTCGGCTACATAGATCTTCCCTTCCAGATCAACATTGGAAAATACTTCACCATTATGATTAGTTAGACTAAATTCCGGAATAGTATGGTAAATGGTGTCTTGGGGAGTTGAAGGGTTCACTTCTTTAGGTCCATAGAATGGCAACCTTTTGAAGTTATTTGCTCCTGTATGTAAGAAAAGGTAGAATAGAGAAGGCAGAAGCAGAATAGCGAAAAGTATCCCCGCCTTCTTCCATCTTTGAAGTTGACTCATCTTACATCATTACATCTTCACCATGGATGTATATAGCCTCGGTAAGAGCCATGACAATAAGGTATAAGACTAATACAATATATGGCAGAGATACAGCATAGATGAAATTCTTGAATTCGTGTTTCAAGTGCATATAATATGCAACGATGTAATAAGCCTTTACCAATGTAAGGATGATGAAGGTCCATTTAACAAAAGTCCATGCAAAGTTCATGTCCTTCCATACTAATCCCAATGAAACTTCTGCCGTAGTTACAGCAAGTAAGATCCAAAAGATCACCCAAATGGTTTTTCTCATCTTTTTGCCTTCTTCCTCACCGTGGTGAGCGGCATATTCTGCGGTTCTGTCAAAATCCATGATTCGTTCTATAAAAGCAATTAAATATTATTATATCAAGTAGAAGAAGGTAAATACAAATACCCAAACAAGGTCTACAAAGTGCCAGTACAATCCAACTTTCTCTACCATTTCATAATGTCCTCTCTTCTCGTAAGTACCTTTCAATACATTAACAAAGATGATGAAGTTGATGACTACCCCACTAAATACGTGAGTACCGTGGAATCCTGTAATGAAGAAGAAGAAATCTCCGAATAGAGGAACTCCGTATTCATTAACAGTAAGATTAGCACCATAAATTTCTTTACCAGATTCTATCATTGCAGCAGCAGCAGCCCCGCTAAATTCAGTTCCATCAGGAAGAACAAAAGCATTCTTAGCTGAATCTATCCATTGAGCAATTGTTCCATCAGCCAATTGAAGTGCCCCTAATTCCGTTCCGTGAATAAAATGATACCACTCCCATGCTTGAGAACCCACGAAGATCAGTCCACCAACAATGGTCAAAGCCATCCAAAGGATGACTCCATTCCTTTTCATCCTATGACCTGCTTCCACAGCCAACACCATGGTAACTGAACTCATGATCAGAATAAAGGTCATCAATGCCACATAAAGAAGTGGATGATCACCGTGCATGAATGGGAAGTGAGTAAATACATCCTCAGCCACCGGCCATGTTTCTTCAAATCTATGGCGCATAAAACCATAGGAGATCAATAAAGCCGAGAAGGAAAAGGCATCTGATACCAAGAAAAACCACATCATGATCTTTCCGTAGCTAACGTTAAATGGCGAAAACCCTCCGCCCCATAAGTTTTTGGTATCTACAGTATTAGCGTGTCCTGCCATCTTGAGAAGATTAAATTACAATCGTAAAAAATATATAAAGATAGATCCACATTGCATCCATGAAATGCCAATAGATGGAACATAGCTGCAAACCTAACAAATTTTTTGAGTTATACTTACTCCTAAAAGCATTAAATAGAGTAATCAGAAGGGCAAAAATTCCTCCTAGAAGATGCGCTATATGCAGCGCTGAGATTATATACAGGAAAGATCCAGAGGCTGTCTGTTTTGCTCCGGTGAAGAAAATTCCCATATCTACAAGATCCTCGTAACCTTCCAATTGCATCATGATAAATGCAGCCCCAAGAATCAAGGTAATTGTCAAACTTGCTTTGATTCCTCCTTGATTATCCCTTTTTGCAAAAGCAAGTGCCATGAACATGGTAATGCTGCTGATAAACAAGGCAATGGTACTATACAAAAAGACCTCGGGCAATTCAAAGACTGTCCAGTTTCCATCTCCTTTTCTAACGATCACTGCTGAGGTCAAACCGGCAAACAGCATTACTATGCTGATCATACCGATCCATAAAAGTGGTTTTGCCACCTTTTTCCTTTTGACTTCCTTAAAGTCTTGAACTTCTGATTTTACTTCTTCTGCAGTCATTATATTTTATCGAGATACCAGGCTAATAACATTATTGGAATGTATATGAAGGAGGCCAACATGATCTTTGTTGCTGCCTTATCACTCCTATCTTTAAACAAACGAATGGATGGAATGATCATCAAGATCCCACAAAGAATGAAAACCAAACCTGCGATATTTCCAACCAAACCAAAAAATACAGGCAAGAGACTTACAAGCATTAGGAAGAGAGAATACAAGAGGATCAAAAATGCCGATGTAATGTCTTTTCCATTCTTTGAAGGCAATAAGTGAAATCCTGCTTTCGCATAATCTGTATCAGCTTTCCAAGCAATTGCCCAAAAATGAGGGAATTGCCAAATAAACTGTATCGCAAATAGCAATCCCGGCTCTAGACCAAAGTGACCGGTTGAAGCCACCCAACCGAGCATTGGAGGAATAGCACCGGGGAAAGCTCCTACAAATACAGCCCAGGCTGAATGTTGCTTCAAAGGAGTGTAAATGAATACATAGGTAAAGAGCGACAAAAGGGAGAGCAAGCCTGCAAGGGGATTCAAGCCGATCCAAATGAGAAGGACCCCTACAATTCCGGAAGTTGAAGCTATGACTATTGCCTCGTTCTTTATCATATTTCCAGTAACAAGCGGACGCATTTTGGTCCTTTCCATCTTTGCATCCAGGTGTCTTTCCCAGATCTGATTGAATCCATTGGATGAGCCAGTGACAAGAAATCCGCCTATGGTAAGAAGAAACAACTCCATCCAGATGACAGAATCTGCAGCTATCAGATATCCTAAGATTGCTGAGATCACAACCAAGAAGGTTAACCTCATCTTAAAGAAAACTGCGTAGTCGCCTATTTTTCTTTGAATAATAGAAATGGGATTGGATGAAACTTTAGACTGAATTTCCATGGAATTCTAACAGGCAGCAAAATTAATCAAAACTCTGAGGAATGGAAGTATTAATAATCGAAAGCTGAACGGAAAACATTGGTCTTGATACTAGCATAGATCATTGTGTTCACATCAACTGAGCTATTCAGTCTTTCTTCTCTCCATACATATCCCAATGACCATTCTGCACCCCAGAGGAATTTAAATCTGCGACTGATCGAAGCATCAAAATATCTGGTAAACACAGGGACTCCCTGTCCAATGAAGTTCTCATACTCTTTGATCCTGCTGGTATTAGAACGCTCAATCTCTTCTCCAAAATTAGTTCCGAGTAGTGAGACCCCTCTTCTAGATTGATTGTATTGAGCAGCATAGGTTACTTTCTTTCTAGCATACCTAAGTTGTAGGATCGTTTCCTCAAAGTTGGCGCCCAAAGGATGTGCTAAAGGCAGGCTATTGTGAGAATAGGCCTGAGTTGGACTGCTATGAGCATAGGTGTATGGTCTAACTCTATTATGCTCTAACCTGATCATCAATCCCTCAACTCCTGCAAATTTGCGGCTTTGCAAACCTAGTTGCACTCCATACTTGTTGCCCCACCAACCGGATCGAATATCCTGATCCTCATTTCTCCATTGATTGAAATCAGCCCTTATCTCATCAATCAAGAATTCATCTATAAGCAACTGAGCATAGAAGCTATAGTTTGGAACAAACTCATAATCAATATTGGCACCAATGATCACATTGTCTGAAGAACCAATAGAGAATTCTACCGGTCTGTAAAAGATAACGGGATTCAAATAATTTGGGTCGAATCCTCGCTTATAAGTGCCTTCATCTGACTGCCAAACAACCGTTTCAAACAAACCAACCTTCAACTTTTTGAAGAACTCTAATTCTAAAAAATGAGTTGCAGTGAATTTCTCTTTGTAGAAATCATTATCGCCAACCACTCCGTAGGTATTCATTTGCCGGCTAAACAAATTTGTGTATTTAAGCTTCCAAAAATTGGTTTGAATTCTCAGATAGGGATATGGAGAAGCAAGATCTGATAAAAGCAATGATCGGTGACCACTCCCAATAAATTTCCTACCGTATCCCAATTCAAAATTGAAGATCTTGTTGGGCTGATAATTCAGAAATGCATCTGCATACTGAGCATCTATTGTATTGACTCCAGTTCTATTCCAAGCAGCAGGCAGTACAGCCCGATCCCTGATCATTTCAGTCCTGTAGCTCATATACTCCCCCCTGGAAAAAAGATAGGAAAGTCCGGCATTCACCTTTTTAGATCTAAAATTGATCTGACCCCCGACTCCCCAGCGAAAGAAACCATCTTCTTTATTATCTAATCCATAAGTAAGTTCATAAAGAGGGTGCAGGGTGGTAGTATGTGTTTTTCCCTTTAGGTCTAGGAGCTCAGTATATGAAGAATCTTCAGATAAGAGGAGGCGAGAATCCTTAAAGGTATTCTTTGTGTCAAGCTCAAAGAAATAAGAAGACTGACCAACTGCTAAGCAGCTAATCAATTGAAAAAGAAGTAAAAACTTTAATTTCATTGCTCTTGCTCTTCTACCTTTTCCTTTCCATTTATAGGTATTAAGAACAACCCTCCAATAAGAACCAACACGATCAAGGCAAGAAGCAGAAACTTATAGTTTGCATTGATATTGATGAAAAGCACTGAGTACAAGATCAATGCAATATTAAAAAGGTAGATCACTACGACGGCCTGAGCGTGATTCAATCCAAGCTTAAGTAATCTATGGTGAATATGATTCTTATCTGCAGTAAATGGAGAAGTCCCTTTAGCCATCCTTACTAAAAAGATCCTTAGGGTATCTAATAGAGGATAAGAAAGGACAGTCATTGCAAAGATTGGTCGAGAAATATGGATAAGACTTGATGGAATAAGTACAGGGTCATATTCTATTAGTCGTATTGATAGTACGCAGAGTATTAATCCAACCGTCAAACTACCCGAATCGCCCATAAAGATATTCGCAGGAAAGAAGTTATATCTTAAGAATCCGAACAGGGCGCCTGCAAGGGAAAATGAAATGATGGCATCGATAGAGCTTCCAACCATTAAGAACCATACCCCAAAGGCCACCGAAGCAATGCAACCAACCCCTCCTGCAAGGCCATCCACTCCATCAATTAAATTAAAGGAGTTAATGATCACTACATAGGTAAATATAGAAAGTGAAATGCTTGCCCAATCTGGAATTTCTCTGATCTCGAAAATACCATATAAACTAGTGATCCTAATCTCAGCCATTAAGACCATAATAAAGGCTACCATGAGATGACCTATTAATTTTTTTACAGCCGCGGTGCCAATGATATCATCTTTGATACCAATAAAGAACATTACGAGAATGCTTGGTATTAAGAACTTGATGTAAGAGATGTTCTCATCCGGGTAACAGATCAAGAAGGCAAACAATGTTCCCGCAAAGATCATGATCCCGCCCATAGAGGGAGTTCTTCTTTTATGAAGCTTCCTACTTTCATTTGGCTCGTCAAAAAGGTTTTTGATCTCCGCAACCTTGATAAAAGAAGGCGTGGATAAAAGCACAATAAAAAACGAGATCAGTATGGCTAAAGCTATTATCATGCTTGCTTAAGAATTCACGCAAATATAAGTTTAGTAGTTGAAGTATAAATTCTCCAGTGATGTTCGCCATCCAAATGATATAAACATTAGATCATCTACATCTCGATGTGTGAGATTCAAATAGAAGTTAGAATTCACTGCCGGATTAAGCATGTATGAGACTTCTCCCAAGATGAATCTTTGTTCAGCATCTCCACTGTAAACATTCATCCTTCCCAAAATATTCCACCTTTTATAAAAGTATTGAGCACTAATGATCACCTCACTCTGATTACCTCCATATGGTAAACTTAAGCTTTCATTGTAGTGGGAGAAAGAATCTGAAGTAGCAAGATCTCTTCTATTTGACACTGGTTGAGCTTGTGGAAAAGAGTCTGGATATACTGTTCGAATACTGTTCAACTCAATGCCTACCCTTAGTTTATCGAATAGAAAATGTTTGATTCCGAATTGATAGGAACTATTGTTCTTTTCAAAATTCTGAATGCTGAGCTGGGAATAAAATAATAAAGCCTTAAAAGGGGTATATCTCAAATTCAACCCTACCCTAGATGAAAGAACATCCTCTCTATCTTCGATCAAAGAATTCAGGTATATAACAGGCATGTAAGCGTTAAGTGGCAGCTCTTGTCTTCCACTGGAATCTATGGAAGGCCAGATATTTGACTCAAAAAGTCCTATTTCAAAATTCTTATGAGGAAGAAAACTCAGATAATGAATGGCTCCCATTTTTCTCTCAAATAGTTCTTCCGATTGATTCTCTGAAGGAATTCTTTCAAGATCTTGAAAAAGAGCATATAGATTTTGATACTGAATCCGCCCTTTAGCCCAGTTGGTCTTTAGTTTGAGGTAAGGATAATTAAAGGCTAGGTCAGAAAGAAGATGAGATCTAAATCCATTTCCGATAAAATGCTTTCCATGTCCCAGAGTGAAATTGATCCTTTTTGATGGACTGTAAGAAACATAGGCAGAAGACATTGCAAAATCGTAGTAATTTGTATCTATTTTTTTTACTCTTCCCTGACCATAGGCAACATTTGTTGCTTCCACTCTACTACCAATATATTGCGGCAGCCTCGCTTGGTTCTCAAGAAACGAACTACCAACAGCAACCTTATCACCTATTTGAAGCTGCAATAAAAACCCTCTGCTATTCTTAAATAGAGTTTCATCACTGCCTTTTTCATGATGTGTATATTCGAATTGATAAATAGGATCAAGGGTCAGCTTTACAATTTGAGTATCTAAAATGAACAGATGTTCATGAAAGAACTTCCTTTTCCAACCGGCCAAGTCTTTTCTTTTCGAGATCGATAAAATGGGCTGAACAGAGTCAAGCTTAGTTCTAGCAAAACCAAGATCAGCCTCAGACATTGGAAAAAATGAAGAATGTATAGGCCGGTCTGCTTTTATTATAGCATTCTCTTGGCGAAGGTCAAATGTCTTGTTCAGCGGAACAAGTCGTTCCTGGGCCTTAAGTGAAAAAGAAAATAAAAATAGAATAGAGAGAAGAAGTGGAATAAGGAGAAAGCTTCGGATATATCTATACTTAAGCTTTGACAAACTGATTCTCTTTTACTTCATTGTAGACGGCTTCAATACCTTCCTTTAGATCGATCCTGTGCTTCCAGCCACTTCGATTGATCTTGCTAACGTCCAATAGCTTTCTAGGAGTGCCGTCTGGCTTAGATCTATCAAATCTCAGCTCACCATTAAAACCAACGATATCCTTGATCAACAATGCCAGATCCTTAATAGAAATATCTTCTCCTGTTCCGATGTTCAACCATTCTTCTCCTTCATAGTTGTTTATCAAATGCAGGCAAGCTTCAGCCAGATCATCAACATGTAAAAACTCTCTTTTAGGAGTGCCACTGCCCCATACCTCAACTTGAGCAGCACCCTCCACTTTAGCCTCATGGAACTTCCTCAACAAAGCCGGAAGTACATGAGAATTTTGCAGATCATAATTATCATTCGGACCGTATAGATTGGTTGGCATGGCTGCAATAAAATTACAACCGTATTGCTTCCTATAATTCTCGCAAAGCTTTATTCCAGCTATCTTGGCAATAGCATAAGGTTCGTTGGTATACTCCAGCTTATCGGTAAGCAGGTATTCTTCTTTCAGTGGCTGAGGAGCCATTTTCGGATAGATGCAAGAAGAGCCAAGAAAGAGCAATTTCTCCACCTTGTTCAAATAGGCCTGATGAATTATATTGGCCTCTATCATTAAATTGTCATAAAGAAACTCAGCTCTGTAGATGTTATTAGCATTGATGCCTCCAACTTTGGCAGCAGCCAAGAATACATAATCGATATTCTCTGTCTCAAAAAACCTTTGAACCGCTTTTTGATCCCTAAGGTCTAGCTCAGCTGAAGTCCTAAGTGCTAAATTTTCGTATCCTTCTTTTTTCAGTTTACGAACAATGGCAGACCCCACCATGCCTCGGTGACCTGCAATAAAGATCTTTGAATCTTTATTCATGAGATTGATAGACTTTATGACCTCCTTTCAATAGGTACTGATCTCTTTTGAATAATTCCAGGTCGGCATTCACCATATCCTTCACCAGTTCATCAACTGAGTATTTAGGTTCCCAACCAAGTTCATTTTTTGCCTTGCTGGCATCCCCAACTAAAAGATCTACTTCAGTTGGCCTAAAATATTTCGGATCAACTTTCACAATGGTCTTTCCATCCGCTTTATTGATACCTTCCTCCTCAACACCACTTCCTTTCCATTCGATATCAATTCCAAGTTCTTTAAAGGCCATGCTTACAAATTCTCGAACTTCAATGGTCTTGCCGGTTGCCAAAACATAGTCGTCTGCTTTATCTTGTTGAAGCATTAGATACATTCCTTTTATATAATCCTTTGCATGCCCCCAATCTCTTTTGGCATTCAGATTTCCCAGATACAAGGTATCTTGTAATCCCAACTTGATCCTTGCAGCTGCTCTGGTGATCTTTCTTGTTACAAAAGTTTCACCTCTGATCGGACTCTCGTGATTGAACAAAATTCCATTGCAAGCATACATTCCATAGGCTTCACGGTAATTCTTAACGATCCAGAAGGCGTATAATTTAGCTACAGCATATGGACTTCTTGGGTAGAAAGGCGTTTTCTCAGTCTGAGGAATCTCTTGAACTTTTCCGTACAGCTCCGAAGTAGAAGCTTGATAAAAACGGGTCTTCTTTTCCAAACCCAAGATCCTAATAGCTTCCAGCAATCTCAAGGTGCCCATAGCATCAGAGTTGGCTGTATATTCAGGCGTTTCAAAAGACACCTTCACATGCGATTGGGCAGCCAGGTTATAGACCTCGTCAGGTTGCACTTCTTGAACGATACGGGTTAGATTGGAAGAATCTGTCATATCTCCATAATGAAGTTTAAACTTTACACCCTTTTCATGTGGATCTTGGTACAAATGATCGATCCTATCAGTATTAAAAAGAGAACTTCTTCTCTTGATTCCATGCACTTCATATCCTTTCGCTAGAAGGAATTCTGCTAGATAAGCACCATCCTGACCGGTAACACCGGTAATTAATGCAACTTTGTTCATTCTTTGAATTTAGGTGACAAAATTAGGACTTTCAGACCTTAGCCAAAAACCAATTATTTCTTAGATTCTCTCTGTTGTATTTCAGTGTTTCTTTGCTCTCCCAATCGATAACACTACCTCCGCTTGCTTCAACTATAGCTTGACCTGCAGCGGTGTCCCATTCCATGGTTGGAGCAAATCTGGGATACACATCTGCTTTGCCTTCCGCTAACATACATAGCTTTAAAGAGCTTCCTACCGACATTACTTCAACCTCAGCATGTTCCTTCTTCATCTCTTCCATAAAATCCATTGTTTCTTCAGACATATGTGATCTGCTTCCAACCATGGTATATGGTCTACTTTCCTTTCTAGGGATCTTATTCTCAGCAGAGAATAATGCAATTTCATCTATTGAGGATTGTTTATTCAGATTTGCAATCTTAAATGCTCCGAAGCCTTCTGCTCCTAAATAGATCACATCCTGAACGGGAACATATATAGCTCCGAGAATAGCTTTGCCGTCTTCAATAAGTGCAATATTGACAGTAAACTCACCATTTCTTTTGATGAACTCCTTGGTTCCATCCAATGGATCTACCATCCAAAACCTCTTCCAATTCTTTCTTTCTTCAAATTCGATCTGACTTCCCTCCTCACTCAACACAGGATATTCTGTTTCTTCTAACATTGCAGCAATTACTTTATGGGCATTCTTATCTGCTTGAGTCAATGGTGAACGATCATCCTTATTCTCAATAGCAAAGTCAGAGTTATATACTTTCAAGATCTCCTTTCCAGCTTCAAGAGATATATGAGACAATTGAACAAGCCAATTGCTAGCTTCTTTCCTTTCCAAATAGATTGATTTTAAAGATTATATAAATGTGATAATATTATTGCTGCGCCTATCATATACAAAATGGTAATAGGCATTCCTACTCTCAAGTAATCTTTGAACGAATAACCACCGGGACCATAAACCATTAAGTTGGTTTGATAGCCCAGAGGGGTTATAAAATTTGCTGCTGCACCAAAAGATACTATCAAGATAAAGGGTATTGGATTATAACCTGCCTCCAAGGCAAGTGCCAATGAAATTGGGAATAAGATTGCAACCGCAGCCTTATTGGTAATATAGGCAGCCAATAGGTTTGTAATGAGAAATATGAACATCAATAGGACCACAGGATTCATAAAAGAATTCATACCCAACAGCAGATCTGCCAGATAAATAGAGGCGCCCGAATTGATCATGGCCTTACCAAAAGCCAACCCAAATGCGATCAATAAGATCAAGTCGAAATCCAATCCTCTCCTGATCTCATCCAATGGAACGATCTGCATCAAGATGGCCAAAAGCAATACTACTGATAAAGCAGCAACCAATGGCACAGAAGTAAATGCCGATAGCAGTATGGAGGCTAATAATGATCCGAATACTACAGACACTTTACCTACATTATGTTGTTTTGGGGGAGTAATATGGGTAAGAATATAGAATGCCTGACTAGATCTGGCCCTACTCATAAAGTCTGAACCACTAAAGACCAATAAAACATCCCCTGCTCTTAGTTCCTGTTCACCAATCTTACCCTTTAATTTTTCTCCATTCCTGTGAATGGCAACAATAGCTGCGTCAAACCGAGCTCGAAAGTCTGTATCCTTCACCTTCACTCCCATCAGAGAAGAATTATAGGATACCACTACTTCATTGACAGAAGATTGTTCACTGAGCATCTTCTCAACCGTCTTCGGCAAGGTCATTCCCAGCTTTTTCTTTTTGATCTCTTCTACAGCAGAGGTTTCTCCAACAAATACCAAAGCATCGTCTTTTTGCAACTTTTCATTGGGCGCTACCGGACCAATGCTGCTATCATCTCTAATGATCTCAACCAAGTACAAGCCTTTCAAGTTTCTTAATCCCGCTTGCTCAATACTTTTCCCTATCAAACTTGACCCGGCCTTCACCTGGGTTTCCACAAAATACTTTCTATCCTCTTTTACTATATCAGCCAGCTTTTGCTGGTTATCAGGCAATAGCTTATTTCCAAAGAACAAGAGAAATACTACTCCAACAACCAGCATTGGTAGACCAACAGCTGTAAAATCAAAGATCGACAAGGAAGGAAGTCCGGCATCGATCACCATACCATTCACGATCAAGTTGGTACTTGTTCCTATCAAAGTGACACAGCCCCCGAGAATAGCCGCATAGGATAAAGGGATTAATAATTTTGAAACTGAAACCCCATTTTGGCCACCCCATCGATTCACATATGGCATCAGCATGGCAACAAGAGGGGTGTTGTTGAAGAAAGCAGATAATGTTGCCACCATGCTCATCATTGTAAAAGAAAAAGAGTTCAAACTTTTACCCTTTCCGAATAGCTTATTGAAGAGAATATCAATCACTGTAGATTTTCTGAAGATATCACTTAGGATCAATAAGAGCACGATCACTGCCAATTGCTCATTGGCAAATCCGCTCAAGGCTTCCTTTGGACTTAATATACCAGTGAAGACGAAGATCATGATGGCTATAAAAAATACGACAGTAGGCCTCAGGATCTCAAAATAGAGCGCTGAGAGCAGGAAAATGATCGTAAAAAGAATGATGATGATCTGTGGAGTGAGCATGCGCTTTCCAGGTCGAGTTTAATATGCGGAAGTTGCACCACCAATTTGTTCAATGGGGTGCCAAGTTGTTTTTATTTCTTGAAGATCGTAAATAGAATACGGGCTTCTAGCACGATTTTTTTCAGTCGGCCAAAATACGCTTCTTTTCAGATTCGACTCAGACAACTCGCGGATTTTTATTACGGTCTCTTTCTTATCTCCCCAATACAGCAATGCATTCACATCCATATGTCCTGCCATATGTTCTAGCAACTCATCTTCAAATCCGGTTAATATATTCACTACCCCGGCAGGAACATCTGAATGATGGATCACCTCAGCCAAAGTCATTGCCGACAATGAAAGCTCGGCAGGAACCAAGGTGATCAAAGTATTGCCACCTGCTATGGCGGCTGAGATCAATGCAGCAAGTTGTTGGAAGTTATTGTCGGGACCCATTATGGACGAAACAACTCCCAATGCTTCTAAAATTGAGAAATTAAAATGTGAGCTAGCCACAGGGTTTACACTACTAAATATGGCTTGGTATTTATCAGTCCAGCCGGCAAAATAGAGGAAGGTATCAATGGCATCGTTCACCTCTTCATCAGCTTTCTTTTTATCTAGCTTTCTTTCTGCTGAGATCAGATCGGCAAGCTCTGACTTCCTTCCTTCAAGGTTCTCAGCAATTCTATACAAGATCTGACCCTTATTGTATGCAGATCTTTCTTCCCACGCAATTTGAGCCTTTCTTGCAACAACTACAGAATTCCTGAAATCCTTTCTTGAGGACTGACAAAGGTTAGCAACAGTATGTCCCTTCTTATCTTCTAGTTTGAAATACCTTCCTGATTCAGTGCGACTGAACTTTCCGCCTATATATAGCTTGTATGTTTTTAGAACTTCCACTCTTTTATTCATCCCTCTTGGTTTTCAAGTATCAAGTATTCTTTTAGTCCATGCACTCCGCCTTCTCTGCCAAATCCACTTTCTTTATACCCGCCGAAAGGAGAGGTTGGATCGAACTTATTATAAGTATTTGCCCAGATCACACCGGCCTTTAGTTTGGAGCTCATATTAAATGCTTTTGAGCCTTTGTCTGTCCAAACACCTGCTGACAGCCCGTAAGGAGTGTTGTTGGCTTTTTCAATGGCTTCATCTACCGTCCTAAAACTCTGAATTGCCAGCACAGGTCCGAAGATTTCCTCCTTTGCCAATCTGCTTGATTGAGCTACATTGAAGAATAAGGTTGGCTTACAAAAGAAGCCTTTAGAAGGGACCTTGGAATTTGACTGGAACATCTCTAAACCCTCCTTCTTGCCTACCTGAATGTAAGAATTGATCTTTTCAAGCTGTGCTTCAGAGTTGATTGCTCCCACATCGGTGTTCTTATCAAGTGGGTCTCCAACTATCAAGCTTTCCAATCTAGCTTTTAGCTTTTTACTTACTTCATCCAAAACAGACTCTTGAACGAGTAGTCTGGATCCTGCACAACAAACATGTCCTTGATTGAAGAATATTCCATTAATGATCCCTTCAATGGCTTGATCAATAGGCGCATCTTCGAAAATAATATTAGCAGCCTTACCACCTAACTCAAGAGTAAGCTTCTTATTTGTTTCAGCGGTTGCTCTTCTTATCAGCTTTCCCACCTCTGTAGAACCTGTAAATGCGATCTTGTCAACATCAGGATGCTCAACAAGATAGGAGCCAGTCTTTCCTGCACCGGTAACGATGTTCACCACCCCCTTGGGTAAACCTGAATCCTTGATGATCTCTGCAAGTTTCAGTGCTGTTAATGGAGTAGTCTCAGCCGGCTTTAAAACAACTGTATTTCCGCATGCCAGGGCTGGGGCTATTTTCCATGCTGCCATTAGCAATGGAAAATTCCATGGAATGATCTGCGCTGCTACTCCAATAGGTTTAGTATTCTTACCTGGAAAGGCATACTCTAATTTATCGGCCCATCCTGCATAATAGAAAAAATGGGCAGCTGCCAACGGAATATCTATATCTCTTGATTCTCTAATGGGCTTACCTCCATCTAATGATTCTATGACAGCAAACTCTCTTGCCCTTTCTTGGATCATTCTAGCTATTCTGAAAATATACTTTGCCCTATCAGAAGGATCCATTTTCGACCAACTCTTGAATGCAGCTTTAGCAGCATCAACAGCTTTATCTACATCCTTCTTATTCGCTTCTGAGATCTTTGATAGAGTATCTCCATTGGAAGGATTGATGGTCTTAAAATATTTTGAACCTTCAGAGTTTACGAACTCGCCATTGATAAAAAGACCATACTGTTCGGCAATAGAAATATGATCAATACTTTCCGGAGCAGGATCGTATTTCCAGCCATCATTGAACTTTAATGAAAATGAATCTGTCTTTGTCATATCAATCTTTTGAAAAATAATCTGCCGACTGGTAGAAGCCGCTTTGTTGTTTCTTCAGCTGCATCAGTAGATCATTGGCCAACCTACTTGCACCAAATCTGAACCACTGATTCGACATCCATTGATCTCCCAATGTTTCATTCAACATTACCAAATAATGGAGTGCTGTTTTCGCGTCTGAAATTCCTCCGGCAGGTTTCATTGCCCTCATTTCTCCGGTCTTGTAGTAGAAATCTCTGATGGCTTCCAGCATCAGCAAGCTAATAGGCATAGTAGCAGCCTGACTGATCTTCCCGGTTGAGGTCTTTATAAAATCACCCCCGGCATAGAGGGCAATATCACTCGCTTTTCTGATCTGATCCGGTGTGCCTAGCTCTCCTGTTTCCAATATCACTTTAAGCCTGGCCTTTCCGCAAGCTTCTTTGATCATTGCAATCTCATCAAAGACATAATTGTACTCTCCCTCCAAGAACTTACCTCTTGAAATGACCATATCTATTTCATCGGCCCCTTCATTTACAGCATATTTGGTTTCCTCAACCTTCAACTTCTGATCTGATTGTCCGCTTGGAAAAGCGGTTGCCACAGATGCCACCTTCACTCCACTTCCTTTCAAGGCCTTCTTTGCAGTTGAAACAAGGGAAGGATAAACGCAGACAGCAGCAACGGATGGCACATTTAGCTCTAGATCAGGATGAACCGCTTTCATGCACAATTGTTTGACCTTTTCTTTTGTATCCTTGCCTTCCAGGGTAGTAAGATCTATCATGCTCAATGCTAACTTCAATCCGGAAAGCTTAGCCTCTTTCTTAATGCTTCTGCTCTTAAAGCGATTGGCTCTTTCAATGAGGCCTTGCTGATCAATATTTGGAGTATTCTTAAAATCCAAAAGGGAGTTTTTATCAATTGAACATCAAAGATATAGTAAAGCTCAGAACTTAACAGCCTATTCAACAATCATTCATCTCTCTTCTTAGATGCGAAAGTCTAAATAACTATTTGGAGAATAAATAAATAATTGAATGATTTTAGGCTCAAACTTAGGATTAAAGCTGCTTCTTTGGCTACTTTTGCAGCTTCAATGAAAGACGAAGGAGGCAACATATTCTCTGTATTCGATGAGATCCTTGATAGGAAGGATAAGGAGGCATTCTTGAAGCAACACTCAAAGGTGATTTGGCTAACAGGGTTGAGTGGTTCAGGAAAGACTACTATTGCTAAGATCCTGGAAAGAGAACTTCATTCAAGAGGGTATCTAACCCAATTACTTGATGGGGATAATATAAGAAGCGGGATCAATAAAAATCTTGGCTTTAGCGAAGAAGAGAGAATTGAGAACATCAGAAGAATTGCAGAGATCTCCAAATTATTTCTGAATTGCGGGATCATCACCATTAACTGTTTTGTAAGCCCAACCAGGTCTATCAGAAAAATGGCGGAAGATATCGTTGGCACAGATGATTTCATTGAAGTGTTCGTTGATACACCTATTGAGATCTGTGAAGAGAGAGATCCAAAGGGACTTTACAAAAAGGCCAGAGCCGGCAAAATTTCCGACTTTACAGGAATTAGCGCTCCATTTGAAGCACCAGAAAAGGCTTACATCCTTAAGACTGAAAATAAAAAAGCAGAAGAATCAGCTCGTGAGCTGATGGATCATATACTTCCACTAATTGTGAAAGAAGAATCATGAAAGCATACAATCTAACCCACTTAAAAGAATTAGAATCAGAGGCGATCTATGTAATGAGAGAAGTGGCTTCTCAATTTGAGAACCCGGTACTTCTTTTCTCAGGAGGCAAAGACTCAATCGTTTGTGCACATATTGCGCGTAAGGCATTCTACCCTGCAAGCATTCCCTTTCCATTGATGCACGTTGATACAGGTCATAACTTCCCTGAAACCATAGAATTCAGAGACAAGTTCATTGAAAAGATCGGCGCAAACCTTATCGTTGCTTCAGTGCAAGATTCTATAGATCAAGGTAGGGTAACAGAAGAGAAAGGTTACAATGCCAGCAGAAATGGCTTACAAACCGTCACATTACTTGATGCAATTGAAGAGCATAAATTTGATGCAGCCATTGGGGGAGCGAGAAGAGACGAGGAAAAGGCAAGAGCAAAGGAAAGGTTCTTTTCTCATAGGGATGAATTTGGACAATGGGACCCAAAGAATCAAAGACCTGAGTTGTGGAACATTTTCAACGGGCTGAAGAATTTTGGTGAAAATTTTAGAGTTTTTCCAATTTCCAATTGGACAGAGATGGATGTTTGGCAGTACATTCTTGCAGAGGGCATAGAATTGCCTCCACTTTATTTTGCTCACAAAAGAGACATCTTCGTGAGAGATGGAGTGATCATGTCGGAGAGCGAATTCATTGAGCAGAAGGAGGAGGAAAAAACCATTACAAAAGTGGTTAGATTCAGAACCATCGGTGATATGACATGCACAGGAGCTGTGGAATCAGATGCTGATACCTTAGAGAAGATCATTGAAGAAGTTGCAGCAACAAGAACAACTGAAAGGGGCACCAGATCAGACGACAAAAGGTCTGAAGCCGCAATGGAAGACAGAAAGAAACAAGGATACTTTTAATAGATAAGAAGAAAGAAATATGTCTGAAACAAATTCATATCTAGACATGGAGCTGTTGAGATTCTCAACGGCAGGTAGCGTAGATGATGGTAAGAGTACATTGATCGGAAGATTGCTTTACGATAGTAAATCAATATTTGAGGATCAGTATGAGGCCATTGAACAAAGTAGTAAAAAGAAAGGTGAAGAGCATGTGAACCTTGCTTTGCTCACAGACGGATTAAGATCTGAAAGGGAACAAGGGATCACCATTGATGTTGCTTATCGCTATTTTGCAACTCCGAAGAGGAAGTTTATCATTGCCGATACTCCAGGACATATTCAGTATACAAGGAATATGGTAACCGGAGCCTCTACCTCTAACTTATCTATCATCTTAATTGATGCAAGAAAAGGAATTAGTGAGCAGACTTACAGACATACCTTTATTGCTTCTCTTTTAGGAATACCTCATGTTGTATTCTGTATCAATAAGATGGACCTTGTTGACTATGATGAGGCTGTATTCGAGCGCATCAAAAAAGAAACTGAAGCATTTGCTTCCAAATTAGATGTTAAGGATGTTCACTTCATTCCGATTTCTGCCTTGAAAGGAGACAATGTTGTGAACAGATCTGAAAATATGAGTTGGTATAAAGGAAGCACTTTATTATATCTGCTTGAAACCATCCACATTGGGAGCGACCACAATCATATTGATTGCAGATTCCCGGTCCAATACGTTGTTCGTCCACAGAAAAAAGAATTCCACGATTATAGAGGTTATGCAGGAAGAATTGCCGGAGGTGTCTTCAAACCTGGCGATAAAGTAATTGCACTGCCTTCAGGATTTACTAGTTCAGTGAAGAGCATTGATACATTTGACGGACCGGTGGATGAAGCTTTTGCTCCAATGTCGGTTACTTTAACCCTGGAAGATGAGATCGATATTAGCAGAGGTGATATGATCGTTCGAGAGAACAATCAACCAATCAACTCACAGGATCTTGATGTAATGATCTGCTGGTTGAATGCTAAGCCACTTCAAGTTAGAGGCAAGTATGCGCTCAAACATACAAGCTCTGACGCAAGATGTGTTATTAAAGATGTTCAATACAAAATGGACATCAATACGCTGCACAGAAATGAAGAGGACAGGGAGATCAAAATGAATGATATTGGAAGGATCAGCATTCGCACAACCAAGCCAATCTTCTTTGACAGCTACAAGAAAAATAGGGTAACGGGAAGTTTGATCCTGATCGATGAGTCTACCAATGAGACCGTAGGAGCGGGAATGATCATCGGCTGATCTTAGAAAGCACCCGGAAATTGATCTTTCAGATCTCTCCTCAATTTTCTCATGATCATCTTTGCATCGTAGATCTTCATTTCATCTAGTTCAAAAGTTTGGAAGACCTCATTGCCTGTTTGGTTCTTAATGTAATATCCAAAGACGATCAATTCACCTTCAACAGGTTGGCCCTTTAGGTAGTCGTACACATAGGCATTGCTATACAATACATACTTATGTCCATTCTTCATTAAAGAATCGATCTCTGATGGAAAGGCCAAAATGTATTGGAAAGGATATAACTTTTCAGCTGCCTCCTCAAGTTCCGCATTGAATTCTAATAGCACCCTATTGTGATTCTCCTGTCTCCTGATCACGTACTTTCTAGTGGATTCAGATTCTTCTTCTGTGCCTACTTCTATTGCTTCATGCTTTAAAATGATCAAAGTTTCCTTATCAAGGTCTGCAGGAACTCCTTCATTGATAATCTTTTCTTGTGCTAGCATTCCAATTGGCGATGCCAAGAAGAGTAATAGCATATAGCTAATCCATTTATTCATCTGAAAAGTCTCTTAGTATTTTTCGGTAATCATTGAACAATTTCGATTTGGAAACAAACCCAACGTATTTATCATGATCGATCACCGGTAGGTTCCAGGCTCCACTTTTTTGAAACTTCTCCATTACCGCCTCCATTGAATCTGATGATGAAACAGCGTCTGGGTATTGTGTCATCAATTCTCTAACATATATTCTGTCATATTTCTCCGGATCGAACATGATCTGTCGAATATCGTCCAAAAGTACAACACCCTCTAGGTTCTTTTCATCATTTACAACCGGAAAGATATTCCTCTTACTCACTGAAACTATTTTAACCAATTCTCCTAAGCTTTGATCCGGGTGAACAATGGAGAAATCTGTTTCTACTTCTGTTCTCAGCTGCATTAAAGTAAGGACGGCCTGATCTTTATTGTGTGTGATCAACTCTCCTTTCTGTGCCAATTGTAAATTATAAAGTGAGTGTGATTGGAAGTATTTCGCAGTCAAAAAGGATATGGCTGCCGTGATCATCAAAGGGATCACAAGCTCATATCCACTGGTAATTTCCGCTATAAGGAAAAGAGCCGTTAAAGGTGCATGCAGAATACCAGCGATCAGGCCTGCCATGCTCACTAAAGTAAAGTTCCTTTCGGATAGGGAAAAAACTCCAAGCGTATTGATCGTTCGAGAATAAAGAAATCCGATCACTGAGCCCATGAAAAGAGAAGGTGCAAAGACACCTCCAAACCCTCCAGCACCCAAAGTAAGAGTTGTTGCAATAGATTTAATGAATACAATTCCCAAAAGAAAGATCGCCACTACCCAAAATTCATCGCTCATAGAAGAGAACAAACTTCCTTGGAACAATTCTTCCAGGTCTCCATATAAAAGCGACTTAATACTCACGAATCCTTCCCCATAAAGCGGAGGGAACAGGAATATGAGCCCTCCAAGAATTACCGATCCAACCATTGCTTTGTTATACCTTCCCTTCAACTTTGAGAAAAGCTTTTCAACGGTGTAATAGCTTTTGCAGAAGTATACAGACATCAAGCCGGTTAGAACACCAAGTAATACATAAAAGGGAACATCTGAGATGGTAAAACTATCAACAACTTCTACATTGAACAGCACCTCATCTCCAAAGATCAGGTAGGAGGTTAAGGTGGCAGAAACAGAAGCCATTAAGAGAGGAACCATTGAGGCGGCAGTGAGATCCAGCATGATCACTTCCAAAGCAAATACAATTGCAGCAATTGGGGCATGGAATATTCCTGACATTGCCGCGGCAGCCCCGCAGCCCAACATCAAGGTTGTCTTTTTATAGTTCAACCTACTCCATCTCGCATAGTTAGAGCCTATTGCACTACTTGCCCCAACCGTTGGCCCTTCTAATCCAACTGACCCTCCAAACCCAACCGTAATAAGAGAAGTGAGCAAAGATGAATAAGTAGCCGACCTTGGTAAGATAGAATCTGATTTTGAAATGGCTTGAAGAACATTTGGGATACTATGTCCGATCTTGTTCTTGAGCACGTACCTTGTGACCAAAACAGTAAGAAAGATCCCTAAACCAGGGTAGATCAAATAGAGGTAGCTTTCCTCTCCTTTTAAGGATCCTGCGCCCAAGAGCGACTGGATAAAAAACACTGCATTCTTCAGTACAACAGCAGCAAGTCCTGATGAAAACCCAACAACAATACTCAGAAGTATTATATACTGACGCTCTTTCATATGGCGCCGCCGCCAAATATTAAAGCGTTTTAAAGTTATCTTGATTTGATCTATCAGCACAATTACTGGGACTTAGCCGACAAAAATGGGAAATTAATCCTTTAGAGAAATGTCTTTGCTCTTGAAATGCAGATCTCTTTGAGGAAAAGGGATCACTACATTGCTTTCTCTGAAGGCCTGGTCTATCTCAAACCTCAATCTGCTTTTTGTATTTTCTATCCTCCAAACTTCTTCCGACCAAAAGAACAGTTTAAAGTCAAGTGATGACTCCCCAAAATCTTCGAACCTAACAAAAGGTTTTACTCTGCTAGAAATGTCTCCTTCTTTATTCGCGATCTTAAGAAGTATCTCTTCCACTTTTTTTGTATCAGAACCATATGCAACACCAACCGACACATGGAAACGAGTTAGTTTGTTACTATTGCTCCAATTAATCACCCTGTCGTTGGTAAGCTGAGAGTTAGGAACGATCATCATGATCCCATCCCTTGTTCTGACCTTCGAAGTTCTAAGGTTGATCTGTTTAATAACACCCACCGTATTGTTCTCCATCTCTACCACATCTCCGATCATTACATCTCCTTCGAACAACAACATCAATCCAGAAACAAAATCCCTGAATGCTTCTTGCAAACCAAATCCAAGTCCCACAAATAGTGCAGAAGACCCAATAAGGAGTGGAGTAACATCAACATTTATGCTTCTCAGGGCAATGATGATCCCTATGACATAAATGATGTATTTGGCGATCTGTCCAAGAGCCTTTCTCTTGCCATCAGTAATAGCCGAAATGTCCTTTGTTTTTCGCTGGATCAATTTCTCCAACCCGCTTACGATCAAACGCGTGATCAAGATCACAAAGGCTACTACCAGAATATTGTAGAATGAAATCGAATAATCTTGGATCTCAAATAGTTTGAATTCCAATAATTTTTTAACCTCTTGTAAGAAATCTAATATCTTATCCATCTATCTCGGTAATACAATTCTCCCCAGCTCTCCTGCCAGGGCTTTCTTTGCTTCTTCTAATCTCTTTATGATTCCCTGGATCTCTTCATAATTATCAGGGTCTACTCTCAACTCTTCTTGTTTTTGAAGGATCATATCCATTACCCTTTTAAGTCTCCAAGAGCAGATGCCTTTATGGATCTTCTTAGGCAGCTCCTCTTCTTCGCTAATTGTCAAGATCTTGTGTTTCTCTTCCCAATTCAAACTCAACTCATACTTCTCCAGCAAACTCTCAATTGCCAAACTGCTTATGCTCTTATCTTCATTAGAGATAAGTTCTTGCTCCATCACTTGTCTTCCTTCTTCTCTTGCTTTGACAAACAAACTGAATACACGATCATAGAGTGGATTCTTGAATTCCAGCTTATCATGCATGATCTCGTCTACTAAGTAATCACTCACATTGAGAATTTGTTCATCTTCTTCTTCCTCCCCTTCAAGTTTAAAATCTTGTCCACCAAATTTTATCAATGTATAGATCAGATCCTTTTCTTGATATTCTTCCGGGTCTTCTTTGGTTTTGGTATCTACTTTATGTAGCATTAAGTTCTCAGAACTTTCCTCCTCTCTTTCCCTTTCCTGAATACTCTTGGAAAGTTTCCTCCTTCTGATCTTATTCAATTCGATCATCAGGGTTTCTTCGTCAATATCAAGAAGAGTGCTGCATTCCTGTACATAGACAGACCGAGTGATGGGGTCGGGAATGAGGGCTATACTTTGCACGATATCTCTGATCATTTGGGCTCTTTGAAGAGGATCATTCTCAGTATCCTTCATCAAAACCCTAGACTTGAAGGCAATAAAATCAACAGCCTCCTTTTCCAAATAGCTCTTTACTTCCTCAGCGGAATGCTCTGAAGCAAATGAATCAGGGTCAACTCCTTCTGGAAAAGCCACCACTTTAACATTCAGCCCTTCTTCTAAAATAAGGTCGATCCCTCTAAAAGATGCCTTGATCCCAGCTGCATCTCCATCAAAGAGAATAGTGATCCTAGAACAATATCTTTTGATCAATTTGATCTGGTCAACAGTTAAGGAAGTACCTGAAGAGGCTACCACATTCTCTATCTGTTGCTGGTGCAAGGAGATCACATCTGTATATCCTTCTACCAAGTAACAATTGTCTTCCTCAACAATTCTCTTCTTGGCAAAATTCAATCCGTAGAGCACCTTGCTCTTATGATATATGTCAGACTCCGGAGAGTTGAGATATTTGGCTGTTTTCTTATCTGCTTTGAGCGTTCTTCCTCCAAAACCAATTACCCTTCCTGAGATATTCTGGATAGGAAACATAACCCTAGCTCTGAATCGATCGAACCTTTTCTTCTCCTTTCCTTCCTCCTGTTTGATAATTGTTAGTCCGGCCTTTTCAAGGTACCCTTCATTGTATCCTTTCTCTATGGCTTTATCGGTAAAAGCTGACCAATCCTCTTTGGAATAACCCAATTTGAATTTCTCAATGAATTCAGGACGAAATCCTCTTTCTTTGAAATAGCTCAGACCAACAGCCCTTCCTTCTTCATCTTCATGAAGGTTCTTTACGAATTCTTCAGCCGCAAACTGTGTAACCACAAATAGGCTTTCCTTTTCGTTGGCCTCCTGGATCTGATCTGCACTTAGTTCTTCTTCTTCAATTTCTATATTGTACTTATTGGCAAGATATCTAAGAGCTTCAGGGTAACTATATTGCTCATGATCCATCAAGAAATTAACTGCACCTCCGGCTTTCCCACAACCAAAACACTTATAGATACCCTTTGCTGGAGATACCGTAAACGATGGTGTCTTTTCGTTGTGGAATGGACAAAGACCTAAGAGATTTGCTCCTCTTTTCTTGAGGTTCACAAACTCTCCTACAACTTCATCAACTCTAGAAGTTTCTAAGATCTCGTCAACTGTTTCCTTAGGTATCAATACAATAATGTTTGATTGTCTAATTTAAAAAGAATAAGGCAGGAATACTATACTCCAAGAAGCAAGGAATCTCGCTGGTTTAAAGGCAGATCAGCATTGATACTGTCTTTGAATGTACCGTCTTCTTCCCATACTAACCACCAGCCCACTCTTTTTCCCTCATCATACTGGCCTTGCAGTCTTTTCTTTCCATTTTCATAATACACCAATGAGTGACCATCTCTCTTTCCATGTCTGAACCTGCCTTCACTCCAGACAAAGCCATTCTCAAAATAATATCTCCACAATCCGTGAGGTTTATCATTGACAGTATTTCCTTCCAACTTCAATTTTCCGTTGGAGTAATAGTCGATCACTTTTTCATTAACGTATTCAGCTTCCTTTTTTTTATCGGTATTTGAACAAGCTGAAAACAATGCTATAGATAGAAGATATACAAATAATCTCATTTCTATTTCTTTCTTTCAGTTGTATAAATAACAAGATCTCTCAAGGAGTTCTTTGCTTCATTCTCGGGAAATTCATCTAAGATGGCAAGAGCTTCATCTCTATACTCCATCATCTTCTTGCTTGCGTATTCTATTCCGTCTGAAGAGATGACAAAATCTATAACTTGCTTTACCTTCGCTTCATCATTGTTATTATTCTTGACCGTATTGATAATGATCTTCTTTTCCTTACTTCCGGCATGCTGCAGTGCAAAGATCAATGGCAAGGTCATTTTCTTTTCCTTGATATCGATCCCAAGAGGTTTGCCGATCTTATCATCTGTACCATAATCAAAGAGATCATCTTTGATCTGAAAGCAGATCCCCACTTTCTCTCCAAAAAGTCTCATTTTCTCAACCACCTCTGCATCTTGTCCTACAGAGCTAGCTCCGGTGGCACAACACGAAGCGATCAGAGTAGCCGTTTTCTTCCGGATGATATCAAAATAAACCTCTTCGCTAATGTCCAGTCTCCTTGCCTTTTCGATCTGCAGTAATTCACCTTCACTCATTAATTTCACTGAATCACTAACTATTCTCAACAGCTCGAACTCCCCTTTATCAACTGATAGCAATAGTCCTCTTGAGAGCAGGTAGTCGCCCACCAAAACAGCGATCTTATTTTTCCAAAGGGCGTTGATAGAAAAGAATCCTCGACGCTTATAAGACTCATCCACCACATCATCATGCACCAAGGTTGCAGTGTGCAGAAGTTCTATAAGAGAGGCAGCAGTAAAAGTGGAATCGTTGGTATTGGCAAACAACTTAGCAGAAAGAAAGACGAACATGGGCCTCATTTGCTTCCCCTTTCTC
>JAUIGQ010000161.1 GCA_030429925.1 Bacteroidia bacterium
CTGGAAGTTATAGCTAAGAGCAATACCGGTAGTTAAATAAATGTCATTTCTGCCATTTGCCGGCTTAGAGCCCAAGAAAGTTGTGTCTGTATTTCTGCTTATACCGTCCATATAATCGGTTAGCGTCAAATGCACGGTGCTGAAGAACCTGAAATTGATCTGGTCTGTAAGGTGCATGTCTACTCCAATTCCCAAAGGAAAGCTGATGGCTCTTTCTGTGTAGGTTGTGCTGCTATTGAAACCTGCATCTCGCATATCAGTTTCATAGTTGTAATCTCTTTGAATAATATTTGCATTCTCAGCATTTGGCGAAGTTTCAGGAATATCTCTAATGGTTCCATCCGTCCAATAGTTATACGGTTCCCCATTATTACCCCTTATATCAGTTTTAGGATTGAATTGAACATATTCTATTCCTGCTGTAATAAAAGGAGTAACTCTTCTATACTCAGGCATAATGTGCTCAAAGTTGTATTCAAGTTGCAATCCTCCTGAAAATATCTGAGTGGAGAAGTTGAGATTTCGCTGAAGACTTCTTTCTTCTTCGCGGATCTTTCCGGTCATTAAGTGAAAATTCAGACTTAGAAAGGTATTTACAGGCTGAATTACATAAAGGTCATATCCTATATTACCTCCAAATGCAGAATTGTAATCCCTATCGTTAAGGTCTCCATAGAAACCTATAGAATTGACGCCAATCCCAATAATGGGGGAGTTTTCCGCCTTAAAGCTCGAGGTATCATTCTCTTGAGCCAATAGACAGAATGTCAATAGAGTAAATAATATTGAAAGACTCAAGGACTTCATAGCCGTAAACTTACTAAGCTCTAAAGATAACCGATATTTTCTTAACGATTTTATTTATACCACTTTTGCTTGGTGATCATTAGAGCCTCTTGCACTGATATTCTTTCACCAGAATTATAAGCAGTTACGAATGCATCGCTGATTTTGTTGTCTGATGCCCAGATCTGGTTCCTTCTGTCTCTAGCCTCTTTGTATACTCCGTAACTACCGATCATGTATTTGTACCAACTATTATGATAGTCTGTGGTAATAGACTCCTTAATACCATGTCTGGTTGCAAAATACTGTGGACCTACTTCTTTCTCGCCTGCCGCTATCTGTACCCTATAGCTTACGCTGGTTTCAGGTGCAGGCACAGAAGTGATCTCTTTTTCTAACTTTTCCGATTTGGTTTCAACCTTCTCTTCCGTTGTAATCGCTGCAATCGGTTCTTCTACTGCCATTTCCTCTTTCTTCTCTTCTTCAACTTCTTCTTTTTCTTCTACAACGCTAAATGTATTTGGGAATCTCATTCCTTTCATGGCAAGTTGAACAGACTCTTCTTCTCTTAAAAATGAGAATACACCATGAATTATGGCAGAATCAAGGTCGTCATTGGTGCTCTCTAATTTATAACTTACTTCAAGTGTGCTTTTTGGTGGTAATGCCATCCAAAGGATCTTCATTACATTATTGTTAAAGGAGAACATTCCTTGATCATTCTTCAATTGACTTGCTTTATAACCTTCCGGTATATATTCTTCCACTTTTCCAAAGCTGTCGAAGTTCTTTTTGTCGATGATCAAACTAACTACATACTGCCCCTTTTCCATCACTTTGATTGATCTTTCAACCATTACATCTTCAGTATTGGCAACCGTTCTTTTAAGAGTGATTCCTCCTTTTGGTGCTGCTGTAGTTGGTGTACTTTTCTTCTCTGCAACTACAGGCATAGGTTCTGCAGCTTTTGGTTCTTGAACTTTTTCTTCTTTTTTCTCTTCTTTCTTTTCCTCGGTTTTAGCAGGGGTGTCCTTGGCAGCCAGTGCCGGTCCACCCGCTCCGATACTTATTTTCTTGCCTTCTGTAATAATATCCCTTCTCTCATTCTCTTCTATGTAAGAAAACTTCCCGCTTAACTCCACATTAGCATTAAGATTTGGATCAGTGGCGATCTCATATGTAATTGTGAAACTTTCATCGTCAGGCAATGCCATCCAGATCAACTTAACAGTATTCTTCTTAAAGGAAAAGGTAGCTCCGGCTGTCTCGCCCGCAGTTGCAATAAGACCTTGTGGAAGCTCTTGTTGCCATTTGGCAAAGCCTTCCCTCTCTCCTTTTGTAATATTGACTTCAACAGTGAACTTTTCGCCTGCGGCTATTTGAGAAGGGAAATTTTGTACAACTTCCACATCTCCTCCAAAGAAGAACTTATAAGCTACAAGGAAAATAAGGTTTAAGGAGAAAAGAATAAATTTTCCCATTTTAAGATAGAATTAGATTTAGAAAAGGTTGAGTGTAGTTTGGATTAGGGGAGAAGGGGGCCTGAAGAACTTGCGCTCTGTTGCTGCTTATGTAGAAGTTCAACGTTCCATTCATTACCCTTGGACTAGCATGGTCGAACTATTTTTCGACTCATCTCAAAGCTAAAATTTCAGCTAGCTAGATTAGAGAAGGGTTGGTTGAAGTTATTAACGCAAATTTGTTGACAGCAGAATGGACTATGAAAGAAGATCTTTTTAGTCTGTAGATTCTTCAGTTGATTGGCCGGCAAAGTGAACGATCAGCCAAAGTGCGCCCACTGCAATAGGAAGATTGATCCAAAATGGGATTCCATAGGCAGAGGGAATAGTGCCCAAGAGGCAAGCAATTGCTCCAACTGTTAGAGCATATGGCATCTGAGTTCTTACATGCTGAATATGGTCGCAATCTGAGGCAAGGGACGATAAGATGGTAGTATCTGAGATGGGAGAGCAATGATCACCCAGCACAGAACCGGCAAGAACCGACGAAACTACATTGTAGAATATAGGTAGTGTTTGCTCAACTCCCCAGCCGCTCATGGTGCATATCTGCCAACTTAAGGGCAAGATCAAAGGATAGAGGATCGCCATGGTTCCCCAAGATGAGCCGGTAGAGAATGCGATCAATGCAGATAGTAGGAAGGTGATGAGCGGAATGAAATAGGGGTTGATGCTATCATTGAACATCTGACTTAGAAAATCGGCGGTGTGCAGTTCTTCTATTACTAATGCCAATGACCAAGCAAGTATTAAAATGGCAATGGCCGGAATCATGCTTTTGACTCCTTCCATGCTATGTCCTATCAATTTGCTGATGTTTTGTCGGTTGTAGAAGTAGCTCATTTTTATGGCAGCCACTAAACCTGAAGCCGAGCCCCAGAGCAAAGCTTGATAGGAATCCGAGTTTCCTATAGTATCTGAGATCTTGCTCAAGAAACTGATATCAGAACTCCAAACTCCACTATTCCAACCTGTATAGAAAAGTCCTCCTATAGTGACAAAGAGCAAGATCAAGATAGGTACAATGGCCATCCATTTGTTTGCTTTATTAGGCTTTTCCTTAGCAGTTTTAGAATTGTCCCCATATTCATCAAGATCATCATCTTCCTGAAGATGGCTTACACGTCCATAACGGGCGAGTCGCTCAGCTTCCAGCATAGGGCCGAAGTCCTTCCCTTTTTTGATCAAGATCAAAATAAAGATGAGCGAGAGGATTGGGTAATAGGAATAGCTTAAAGAGTTTAAGAATATAGCGTAAACAGCAGTATCTATTTCAGGAATAACACTTATTCCATCTTCAATGTAGCCAAGCTCTGCACCTATCCATGTAGTGATCAGTGCTATTGAAGCAATAGGCGCTGCTGTTGAGTCTACCAAATAAGCGAGTTTTTCTCTGGAAATCTTCAATTTGTCAGTAACCGGTCTCATAGTTTTTCCAACCACTAAGGTGTTGGCGTAATCGTCGAAGAATATCGCTACACCCAATAACCAAGTTGAGAACTGTCCTGAACGAGGGGTGTTAGCGTATCTCGCAATACTGTCCACAATACCTTGCATGCCTCCACTTTTGCTGATCACACTAACCATTCCACCTATCAAGAGGGAGAAAACAATGACTGAAATATGACCGCTGTCGTTCAAAGCATCGATCATATAAGTATCCAAGCTTCTTAGAAATGCGAAGATGGCTCCCAGAATGATCCCGCTTTTGTGCAGTTCTATAATAAAGGCTCCAAGGAACAACCCAAAAAAGAGGGAGGTGATCACTTCTTTGAATAATAGAGCAAGCAGAATCGTTAGTAAAGGAGGTAGCACAGACACCCACAATGGAATGGGGTCATAATTGATCATTGTAGATTCTCCTTCCACAATGATCTCTACATTGGCATTGTAGCTAAGTTTTATAAGGGCAGCCCAACCGTCTTCAACCTTTTCAAAAGGAATGCTTTGCTCGTTGATGTTCAAGCTGGCAACTAGTTCCGATTCCTCTGAACGGATTAGAATTTCATCTTCAATACCTTCTATTAGGTAGGAGGGTGCTTCTATCTCATATTCAACTTGAGCATGAGCGAGAACACTGATGAAAAGAAACGATAAGAGGAGTATGTATTGCCTAAGGGTTTTCATCTAGGCCCGTAAAGATATGGAAAGCACCTTATAGTAAATCATCCTAAAGAACAAAGGATGATACTTCTTTGCATTCCCCGGCTTTCATGCCTTGAAGTTCTATACACCCTACCCTTATTCTTATCAATCTTAAGGTAGGGAAGCCA
Organism: Bacteroidia bacterium; assembly: GCA_030429925.1. GTDB lineage: Bacteria > Bacteroidota > Bacteroidia > Flavobacteriales_E > Vicingaceae > UBA1494. The sequence continues at coordinate 4,580 of JAUIGQ010000161.1, forward strand.
ACTGCTGCAGTCATCTTTCTTACTTGTCTGAACTTTCCCTCAACAATTG
>JAUIGQ010000025.1 GCA_030429925.1 Bacteroidia bacterium
CGTTCCTGTTAGCAGAGGCATAGATCATCCATGCATCGAAGGAATTATCCGGGTCTGCAGTTTGATTCCAATCTAAGATCACATCTCCATTTGCTTGCACATCAGCGCAGTGGATATCCGGACTGGCAACTTGTTCTTCGGCTAAAATGGTAATGAATACAGAAGCGATGGTTTGTCCGGCTGCAGGACAGTAATCATCAAATGCTCTAATGCTGAATAGGTAAGTATTTAAGGCTGTATTACAAACAGGGGTGTAGTTAGCAATATGCGTACAAGTGGTTTGCCATCTAAAGTTGGTCGTATAAATTCCAACTCCAGTGTCCGGGGTCATTGCCGTAAGGGTAGCACAAGGAGGGTTGGCACAGCCAATGGTTGAGTCGGTCTGACCCGCACCAAATTGCTGACCACTGGCAAAAATGAACAAACTATCATCCTTGGGATTTCCGGCTCTCAAAGTATCGAAGATGCTTAGATCGAAGTTGATGAAATCTCCAACCTTTACAGTGTCTCTAAAAGTATTATTGGCAAAAGGAGGAGGGATGACCGGTGGTTCATTGGCCGTACATCCTGAAGTGATTACGGTTTGTAGTTCTCTATAGATCTCTGCGATCAATTGACCACATCTCCATGCTTCCACTTTAATTACCGAGACAAACTCACCCTGATTAAAAGAGGTGAAGCTGATCTCTCCCGTTTCTGGGTCCAATACTGCAGGTATATTTCTGTTATCTAAATTTGTGTCAGGAAATGGACTTAAATAGGAAAAGCCTGATGCGGCATCCATTGCCAAAATAGGTGGGTTGATTCCTTCGTTGTACAAGCCACCTATAACACAAGGAGGTGGATTACAAAAATTTCCATCCAAGGGCTGTGCCCAAGAATAGGCTAGTGAATCCAGTTCGTCGTCAAAAGCAGAGTGGTTATAGGTAAACTGACCTCCGGCACAAATGATGGTTGAAGGTTTTTGAAAGAAGTCCGGTGAAGAGTCGAAACAATTGTTGGCATTTTGGCCATTGTAGGCGTACATCTTAGCTCTTAAGGTCATACCAAAATTCTGAGCATTGACAATATTGTCGATGGCAGCATTCCTGTCTCCGTAGGTCCAGGTAAATACCCAGCCATTTGCTCCCGGTATACCATTCAAGGTTACCGGATTACTAATCAAGACATATTCCTCAATTGCACCGGGAATGTCAGGGTCTGCTTGAGTAAGTGTAGCACAAGGACTTCCTTCACAAGCAGGTGTGATGTCTGTTACCGAGTTAAATGTTAAAGGTATCTGAGAGATAGAACCGGCAACCGGATAGTTGTGAACTTGCAAAGCATGCCCATTGGTATTGAAGTTTGTACCATTACAGTCTCTATAGGCTTTTAAGGTAAATCTGTATTGACCATTCGGTAAACAATCCCAAGTGATCTCTCCCCCCATGATGTGTGTTGCATGGGAATAATTATAGCTAACTAGTAGTGAAAATGTTAGCGCTAAAAAAGGTAATATCTTCTTTAATAACATAGCTTGTCAAAATTGCGGAACCATAGGTTTTTACGATAATCCACAATGTTTGGTTGCTTCTAAATTAATTCATTTTATGACCGATTCCTAGCTATTTGTTAATCAGCTTTTTAGAATGTCAATTGTCCAATGAATTTAACAATGAACCTTCGCTTGCCATATAGATCAGGAAGATCAATCCAATGACTATTCTGTAGTAGCCAAAATGCTTGAAGCCGTAGTTCATTACTATTTTTAAGAAGATCTTCACTGCAAACCAGGCAGTTACAAAAGCAACTGCTAGACCAATACCCAACATGCTCAATTGATCATTCGTGAAATCAATATTTGTTCTTAGAAGATCATATCCGGTAGCTGCGACCATGGTAGGTACAGCTAAGAGAAATGAAAACTCTGTAGCTTGGGTCTTGTCAAATCTATTGAACACCCCTCCAATGATGGTGGCCGCCGCTCTAGACATACCAGGGATCATGCTAAGACATTGGATCAGTCCTATGAAGATCGCATTCTTATAGGGTAGATCTGATACATCATCCAACTGCTGTTCTTTTTCAACTACTCTCTTATCGATCAAGATCAAAACTATTCCTCCCAAAACCAAAGAAGTTGATACGATCACAGGGTTGAAGAGAACACTTTTGATAAAATCATATGCTAACAACCCAATGATAGCTGTGGGTAAGAAAGCAGCGGTCAACTTGAAGTAGATCTGAATGTCTTGAAGAAACCTTTTGCTGTACATCAGAACAATTGCCATTATTGCACCTAGTTGGATGGCTATTTCGAAGGTCTTTACAAATTCTTCATCGTGAATATTCATCAATGAAGAGGTGAGGATCATATGTCCGGTGGAAGATACAGGAAGGAACTCAGTAAGTCCTTCAACTATTGCAATGATTATGCTTTGAATAATGGTCATACTCCTTCGGCTTAGGCAGGCGAAATTAACTAATACAGCAATTACCTCATAGTCTTTGAATAGAATAGAGGGCAATTGACATATGGTTATTTTTGCAGCATGCAAAATTTCAAAGAAGCGTCAGAGAAAATTGATCGATCAAAGAATGCGGTGATCCTATCCCATAGGTCTCCCGATGGAGATTCCATTGGGTCTTCCATTGCGGTATGGCATTTTCTCAAACAAAAAGGGATCAATGCAAAGGTGATAACCCCTGATCCGGCACCGGATTTTTTATCTTGGTTAGATGGATTTAATGAGGTGATGAATTTCGAGCAAAAAGCCACTGAATCTGCTGAATATATTAAGAATGCTGACTTGATCTTTTGTCTTGACTTCAATGATCCTTCAAGGGTGGGTCAGATGCAGGAAGTATTGGAATCAAACACTACTGCTTATAAATTGAACATTGATCATCACCGTGACCCGGTTGATTTTTGCGACCTGCAGTTTGTAAACATTGAGGCTAGCTCTACAGCTGAATTGATATATGATTTTCTTGAAAGGATCGATGAATTGAGCAAGCTCAATCTTTCAATGGCTCAGGCGATATATACCGGAATATTAACTGATACAGGCTCCTTTCGGTTTTCTTCAACTACAGAAAGAACTCATTTGATCACTTCTAAAATGATTGCTCTTGGAGTTCAGCCTGATGAGGTATACAGAAATGTTTACGATAGCTATTCTTCAGAAAGATTGAAGTTGTTGGGTTATGCATTGTACAGTTCTCTGAAGCTTTACCATGATGAAAGGATCGCTATTATTCCCCTGAATGCAGAAGAACTTTCACGATTCAACTTTAGAAGGGGAGATACAGAGGGTTTGGTAAATTATCCCCTAAGTATCAAGAATGTTCAAGTGTCTATACTGCTGACAGAAAAAGACGGATTGATCAAGATGTCATTTCGCTCAAAAGGAGAGATCCCGGTAAATCTCTTTGCAAAAAAATACTTTAAAGGTGGGGGACATTTAAATGCTGCCGGCGGGGTAAGTTCAAACGGAATGGAAGAAACGCTAAAGCTTCTTGAAACCAATTTGGCTGAACTACTATAGAAATGAGAAGCTCATTCCTCATAACAGTTATAGGCTTGTCCATTTTGTTTTCTTGTCAGAATGACGAAAAGAAACCTCCATTGCAGATCAAGAGCAAGAAGGAGTATAGAGAGCTAATGATCCATTCGCACAAGGCCTATCTGGAAAAGGAGAAGTTGAAACTAGATGCCTATGCCGATAGTCTGGGCCATGCATTTCAAACTACCGGTTCCGGTTTGCGCTATTTTATATATGAGCATTCCAATAGAAAAGACAGTATTCAAAGAGGAGACATTGCTATTGTGAATTACACTCTTACTCTTTTGAATGGTGATACTGCTTATCAAACTTTGAAAGGTCAATCTCAAGAGTTCATTGTGGCATTTGATGATGTGGAAGCAGGCTTGCATGAAGGCATTCAGAAAATGGCTATTGATGACAAAGCGATCCTGATCATCCCTGCACATTTGGCTCACGGGATCAGTGGAGATCAAGCCTCTATTCCTCCTCAAAGTCCTGTAGTTTATGATATCGAATTAATAGGAAAGAAATGAGACCGATCCATCTTATTCATATACTTCTTGTATTGAATAGTTGTACAACCAAGTCTCCTGAATACAAGAATATTTCTAAGGAGGTAAAATACAAGTACTTAAAATTTGGGGAAGGCCCAAAGGTGGAAAGTGGGAAAACCCTGATGCTTTATCTTTCTGTTCTTGACGCCAATAATGACACCCTGCATTATGTACCCGACTATCCCTATTTTGTTAAGGTGGGCGATCATCCCATTGATTCAGCATTCCTTGAATTAGGAAAGGGTGATTCAGCACATATTATAACTTCCAGGTCGGTATTCAATACTTATTTGAAATTCTATAAACCACTTCAGGCAGATAGTGGAATGGTGGAGCTGAGAATTTCCATAAAAGAGGTGCTCGACTCTTTGGAAGCAAGTGAAGTAAAGAGAAGACTTTTGTCGGAAAGAGAGCTTTCCGAACAACTTGAATTGAAAGGTTTTTTATCCTCTCTGAGAGATAGTGCAGAATATTTCGATGGAATCTACAGGGTCATTACAGAAAGAACAACCAATGAACCTATTGAATATGGCGATCAGGTGAGCATCTCCTATCAAGGAAAATTCCTCAACGGCTATGTGTTTGACAATACCGATGATAAGGGAGTAACTCCAACTTTCAGATATGGGGAAGATTATCAGCTTTTAGAAGGAGTGGAAATTGGATTAAAAGGCATGAGAGAGGGGGAAAGCGTTAAAATAATATTACCTTCGCGCCGTGCTTTTGGGGAGGAAGGTTCTCTAGCCGGAATTGTGCCTCCTTACACAGCCGTAATATTTGAAATAAAGATCTTAAAAATTGAAAAGTAAATCTATTAGAACAATGAAGAAAGTAATGATAATAGCCCTTTTGCTAAATTTCGGTTTCCTGGTTTCTTGCGGACAAGGAGAAACGAGTCAATACCCGGGTTATGAGAAGATGGAAGATAAATTGTACATCAAGCAGTTTAAAGAAAATCCTGAGGGGAGAGAGATTGCAAAAGGAGATGTGCTTACACTTAGAATGAAGTATACAACCCAAGATGATTCTTTGCTATTTGAAACCATGCCTGGACAACCTCCGGTGCAAATGCAAGCTGACACTTCAAAGTTTGAAGGTGATTTCATGGGAATCTTTATTGGTATGCACGAAGGAGATAGTATGTCAGTTATCGTTGATGCAGATAATTTCTTTATGAAAACTGCAGGTATGCCTCAGAGACCTCAATTCATTGATTCAGGCAGTGTACTTTACTTCACTGTAGGAATTGAGAAGGTTCAGACAATGGCTGAATTAGAAGCTGCAAAAAGTGCTGCAAATGCAGAGAAGATCGCTGAAGAACAAGCGATCCTTCAAGAATATTTGAATGAGAATTCTATTACTGCTGAGCCTACTCCAAGTGGATTGATCTTTATCTCCAAGAAAGAAGGTACAGGTAAGAAGCCAGTTGGTGGCGATCAAGTAAGAGTGAACTATGAAGGAAGATTGATCAACGGTACCTACTTCGATACTTCAATTGAGGAAGTTGCAAAAGAGCAAGGATTGTACGATGAAAGACGTCCTTATGAGCCTTTCCAATTTACTTTAGGTCAGGGTCAAGTGATCCAAGGATGGGATGAAGGAATTGCCATGTTGAAAGAGGGTGGAAAAGCTACTCTTATTATTCCATCTACATTAGGTTATGGTGCGAATCCAAGACCGGGTGGAGTTATTCAACCGTTCAATACTTTGATCTTTGAAGTAGAACTTGTTGAAGTAGTTAAGAACTAGAATATAGAATACCACTAAAAGAAGCACCCCGTAGCCGAGCCGAGCTCGCTACGGGGTTTTTATTTCAACACAATTTCCTTAGTAAGTTGTTATAAGTGTTGAAAGGGAGTAATAATCTCCTCATATATTTGTTTTATTAAAAAAAAAAGGGAATTTTCCATATCCCTTTTTAGAGATGGAAAAATATGATTTATGCGTAATTGGTGGCGGTCCGGCAGGTTATGCTGCGGCAATGCGAGCCATTGATTTTGGCAAGAAGGTCCTTCTGGTTGAAAAGGGCAAGTTAGGCGGTTACGGCATTTATGATGGCGCCCTTGCTTCCAAGACCATGTGGGAAATTTCCAACAAGATAAAGACCGTCAAAGATGAGATCGGTCAGGATAAACGTATTGATCTTCCCTTCTCTAAAGTAAAAGAGATCATTGATGAAGCTCTTTTCGAACGAAAGTTCCAGCTTTCCTGTCACCTTAGAATTATTCATGCTGAAACTAGTTTGATCAACTACGAAAAAGGTACAGCCAGTTTTGTAGATGAAAAGACTATTCTAGTAACGAAATCAGATGGGAATTCTTTTAAAGTGAGGGCTGAGAATACCATCATTGCTTCAGGAAGCAGACCTAGAACACTACCAAATATTAAGGTAGATGAAAAAGTGATCCTCACTTCTGATGGAATCCTGCACCTCGACGAATTTCCCAAGAGTATGGTGATCCTCGGTGCCGGTGTCATTGGTTGTGAGTTCGCAACCATGTTTTCCAATTTCGGTCAGACCAAAGTACACTTGATCGATAAGGCTGAAAGGATCCTGCCTTTTGAAGATAAGGATGTTGAAGATGTTGTGGCTACCAACTTAGAAGAGAATGGTGTGGTCATTCACAGAGGAGCTCAGTTGATCAGAATGGATCATTTGGGCGACAAGGTAGAATATGAAATAGAAAACACTGATGGAAGCAGGGAAGTGATCCAGGTTGAGAAAGCAATGCTCTCAATCGGAAGGGTTCCAAATGTTGAGGATCTGAATCTTAAAAGTGCCGGTGTAAACATGAGTAAAAGAGGTGTTCACATCGGTGATGAGGATACCAGAACAAATATCCCACATATTTATGCTGTTGGAGATGTATCTGGCCACTTGGCCCTAGTGAATGTAGGAGAAAGGGAAGCTAGACATGCAGTTGTTAAGATGTTTGCCGACTTCCCGGTACAGCCGATCCACTATGAGAACATTAGTACCATTATGTTCTTAAACCCCGAGGTGGCTGCTGTAGGATTGAACGAGCAGAAAGCAGAAGAGTTGAATATTCCCATACGTGTATCTAAGGTAGATTATTCAACCATTGCACGAGCGATCGCCATGCGCAAGACCAATGGATTTTTCAAGATCATCGTTTCTGATGATGAAGACATGAAGATCCTTGGAATGAGAGCCATTGGTGAGCATGCTTCCAGCGCTATTCAATCAGTTGCTCTTCTTATGTATATGAATAAGGGCATTGATGAGCTGGCTCATATGATCCACCCTCACCCTTCAATTGTAGAAGGAGTTCAAGAATGTGTAAGGATGCTATTAGGGAAGTCAGTCTATAAGTCTTCTATTTTCAAGGATAAGTTGAAATGCTATAGAAGAACAACCGAAGGCGAGATATTACCTCTGCACACTCTCCGCGCCAGAGAACAGGATGTTGATACCAATACCGATCTTGAGAAGCTCAATAAATTCAATAAGACCAGTCTTCGCTAAGGTCTGAAAGCAGGATTATTTACAAAAGTACTATCGGTAATCGTCTTCAGAAAGGCGACGAGATCAGCTTTCTCTTGAGTAGTTAAATTGGCGTTCAATGTACCCCTGTCAGCCATTAAAGGGTCAGTAAATGGCGTATCTTTTACACCTGTGCTGTAGAACTCCACAACCTCCTCTAAGGTTTGAAACCTGCCGTCGTGCATATAAGGTGCGGTAAAGACCAAATTCCTCAAGGAGGGTGTTTTAAACTTTCCTAGATCTGCTGGATTTTTAGTGGTTGAAGCCAAGCCTGAATCAGGATTTACGTCCAATCCATTGTTCCTAAAGTCAAAATCAGTCCATAGAGGATTATTCAAGTTCACATTGCCATGACAGTGAAAACAATCTCCTTTGGCGGTGGAAACATATACGTTGAACCCTCTAGCCTCCTGTGGGGTAAGATAATCATTCAGAGTTGGAGGATTTTGTGAGGTATCGTTTAAAACGGCCAACATATAGTTGTCCATTTTTGAGTTGGCACTGATCAGTGTCCTTTCGAATTGAGCAATGGCTTTTACAACCAGATTTGAATCTATGGTAGCAGTGCCAAAGGCCCTTTCAAACATCTGAGGATAACCGGGTGTGTTCTGTAACTTGTTTACAACATTTGGCCAAGTCTCCATCATTTCCAAGGGATGAGTGACAGGGTCAAAGGCCTGTTCTTCCAATGTAGTTGCCGAACGATTCCAGTTAAAGCCCAAAGTTGGCTTTTGCGACCAGAGGACATTGAAGATGGCCATGGCATTTCTCTCTCCCTGCTGACCTTGGGCTCCAAGACTTACCGCCATTCCAGGATCCGCAAAGGCGGCTTCCGGTCTGTGACACCCTCCGCAGGAGAGTTGATTGTTGATGGAAAGTCTTCTCTCAAAAAACAGTCTTTTCCCAAGCATCACTCCTTCAACAGTAGTAGGATTGTCAGCCGGAATATTGTAGGAGAAGGCGGCCAGATGCTTTGGAATATCAAACGCATATGGTGAAGGAGGGGGAGGTGTTCCGGGACCAGTAGGAGGTGGAGTTAAAACCTCCACCTGATCTTCATCATCCTCTCTACACCCATTAAACGCGCTTGATGCCAGGACAAGGAGTGCGGCTAAAAGCCATGTTATTTTATTCGATCGTAAAGACACTTGGTCCGTTGAGGTTTAATTTTCTCTGAGCATTGTAGTTTGGCATTACCATAACTCTGTATACATTGAAGTCCCAATCGTATGGATCTGTATACCATTGCTCAACATTCATAACGAGATCTAATTCCAGGTTATTGTTTACCGTCAGAGGGCTAATCGTAGGATAAGCTACAAAATGATTGTCCTCGAAGGTAGTATCAGTTCCAACAATTGAACGTGCTGTTCCCATATGGGTTAAAAATACCTTGGAAACAGTCATGCTGCTATCAAAGGTTCCCTCTAACTGCATGAAATGATATCCACCACCTAAGTCGGGAGTCATTCCAACACCTCTTGGCCATCCCCAACTAACCGCATCTAATTCAGGATAGTTCTTGGCATTGTCTATTCTGTCAAAGCCAAATTTAAAAGAGATCTTATTGTAAATACCCGCCGGTATCCTAACATCAGGTTGGTAAACAAATGTTGAAGAATCTGCTGCATCCACAAAGTGGTAATCATCAATGATAAAAGAATTTCCGTCATTCATATGAAAGGTGAGATCAGAGATCAAATACCTCAATCTGGTTACATTGAACTTTTGTCCTAGCGCATTGGTATATGGCCTGTTTACAGTATTAAGCTGAAGATCTTGCCCATTCACTTTTTGTTTCATATTCAACCTAACTTGAAAGGTTGCAATATCTTTTTCTACTATAATGGTCTCAGTTATTGTTTCCGCTTCATCCTCATCATCTTTACAAGAATAAAAGGTGGTAATCAATGCGGAAAGGATCAATAGGTTGATCATTTTAGCTGATCTTGAAAATAGTTTCATGGCTTCCCTAGTTTAAAGTATATGCACAATATCGGCAAAATCATGACGGGGAAATGTAACTAAAGTTGCCTACAGTACTTATCTTTATTTTTCATGATTGAAGACTCTACTAATAAGCTGATCGTTATCCTTGGCCCAACAGCTACGGGTAAAACCTCACTTGCTATTCAATTGGCAACTAAGTTGAAAGGAGAAGTCATTTCTGCCGACAGTCGTCAAGTTTTCAAAAGAATGGATATCGGAACAGGTAAAGATTTGAATGAATATGCCTGCAAAAATGGAAAGGTTCCTTATCATCTGATTGACATCAAGGATCCCGAAGAGGATTATGATGTCTTTCACTTTCAAAAGGACTTTTACCAATGCTACAAGGACATTCTAAGCAGAGGTAATACCCCAATTCTATGCGGTGGAAGTGGAATGTATATAGAAGCTGCCTTAAGAGATAAACAATATCTTGCTGTTCCTGAAAACAAGGAGCTGAGAAAAGAGCTGGATCAATTAGATCTGTCTCAGCTTCGTGATCGACTTGTTAAAATGAAAAAGGCGCTGCACAATACAACAGACCTTTTAGACCGTGAACGATTGACCCGTGCCATAGAGATTGCAGAGCTTGAGAAAACAGAGACGGTAGTAGACTCGCCGGTAAAGGATTTTGTGATCTTCGGATTGAATATGGAAAGGGAGGCGCTAAGAGAAAGGATCAAGGAACGACTAGATGCTCGCTTTGAGGCTGGAATGATCAAAGAAGTTAGTGATCTCCTAGCTTCAGGAGTTCCAAAAGAGAAGCTGGAGTTCTTTGGATTGGAATATCGCTATATTGTGCAATATCTCAATGAAGAGATCGAATATGAAGAAATGTATGATTCCCTGCTTCAGTCTATCAGAAGATTTGCCAAAAAACAAATGACCTGGTTCAGAAGAATGGAGAAACAAGGATATGTTATCAACTGGATTGAAACTAGCTGGGACCCTCAAAAGAAATTGGATTATATCCTGTCTAAACTATGAGTGAGAACTTGTTCAAGGTATTTAGATCTTCTGCCGGCTCAGGAAAGACCTTTGCTCTGGTCAAGGAGTATTTGAAATTCTGTCTGAGCACAGAGAATCCTTTCTATTTCTCTAGGATACTTGCTATCACCTTTACTAATAAGGCAAGTGGAGAGATGAAGGACAGGCTTATAAGTACCTTGAAAAAGGCAAAGGACCAGGATTCCGTTTTGAACGAACCATTGCTCGCTGCCTGCCAGAAGGAAATCAACCTAGAGATGCCGGTGTTCATAAAAAGGTGTAAGTCGGTTCTTTCATCTTTATTGCACTCTTATGGCGACTTGAGCATTAGCACCATTGACAAGTTCATGCTAAAGGTCATTCGATCCTTCTCTAGAGATCTAAAACTGCCGCTGAACTTTGAAGTTGATATGCAGCAGAACAGACTCTTGGAAAGAGTTATCTCTCAATTACTATCTGATATTGGTCATAATGATGCTTCTGATAAGATCCTCTTTGATTACGCCAAATGGAAGATCGAGGAGGGGAAAAGCTGGAAATTAGAAGATGACTTGCATAGATCTGCGAGCTCATTGTATAAGGAAGGAGCAGATAAGTACCTAGATAGGATCAAGGATGTCGACTTCAGAACTTATTTAGAGTTGATCTCTACTTATGTTCAAGAGAATGAGATCTTCAAACAGAATGTTACAGGAATTGCTCAAAAGGCAGTTGAGCTCATAGAAAGTAACGAACTAGAAGTTTCTGAATTCTATAGAGGCAAATACGGGTATGCATACTTCTTCTACGTTTTGTCGAGCGGGGAGATCAAGCCACCAAATAGTTATCATCTGAACGCCCTTGAAAAGGAGACCCTTTACGGAGGAAGCATTCCTCTGGATAAAAAGGATAGGATCATCACCTTAACTCCTCAACTAATTGAACTTAGCAATCATTTACTGGATCATTTTGCAGAAGGCTGGATGGATTTCTCGGCAAGAAGAATGCTCTTGAAACATCTTCCTGCCCAAAGCTTATTTGGTAAGATTGATCAGTTGATCGATCAGCTTAAAACGGAAGAGAACCTGATCAATATCTCGGATTTCAATAGCCTGATCTCCAATGTGGTAATGAATGATTTCATTCCTTTTATCTATGAGCGGATCGGAGAAAGGTATAACCATATCATGGTAGATGAGTTTCAGGACACCTCTATCATGCAGTTCCAGAATCTACTCCCTTTAATTGATGAATCGCTTGCTAAGGGTTATCAGAATATGATCGTGGGAGATGCAAAACAGTCAATCTATAGATTTCGATCTGCTGAGGTTGAGCAATTCTCTCAGATGCCTCAAATTGAACTTGAGGAGTTTCAGGATGATCTGAACCATGCAAGATTGGAGTCGCTTCAAAGGAACTTCAAAGAAGAGCCTCTCAATACAAATTGGAGATCATCGGCAGAGATCATTCGTTTCAACAATGATTTTTTTGCGAGCATCATGAAACTGGATCGAATTGCGGAAAGGAATAAATTGATCTTTAATGGACATGAGCAATTGGTACCTCAAAGTGCAGACCCGGGGGGCTATGTGGAGCTTAGAAAAGTCCAAGGTAAACTTGCTGCTGAGAAAGACTTGGAGAACAAAGTAGCAGTCAAGGAGATCATTGAGAATGCCTTGGCTCTTGGTTATAATTATTCAGACATGGCCATTCTGTGCTTTTCGAACGACCAACTTAGTGAACTAGCTCGCTTCTTGAGCGAAGAGAATGTGCCATTGATCTCTGCAGAAGCGCTCAAGCTGGAACATTCAGCCCCTGTTGATTTTCTAATTTATTTGCTTTATTGGATTGAGGATAACAGTAATAACGAAGCAAGGGCTCATATCTTCAGTTTCCTTTTCGATCAAGGAAAGATCAAAGGTGATAGAGTTGAAATAGAATTAGAATATATTTCAAAGAATGGTAAGGGTTTAGCACAATTGTTTGCAGACCGACAATTACCGCTGCCAACTGCATGTCAATCGCATGAGAATTTACTTCAATGGACAGAAAGACAGATCAGAGCTTACCAACTCAATAAGAGTTATGATCCATATCTTCAGTTCTTTGAAGAATACGTCTTTGAATTTGTCAACCGACAAAAGGGGAGTACCAAGGACTTTCTTCAATTGTGGGAATTGGACAAGGAGAGTTTGAGTATTGAGTTGAGCGGCAAGGGAAATGCAGTTCAACTGATGACGATTCATAAGTCAAAAGGATTAGAATTTCCAATTGTGATATTGCCATATGCAAACTACAAGGTCAATAGCAAGCCAAGCCATATTTGGGTAGAGAACCTCCCCAAGCCAGCTGATGAAAAAGGATTGGATGTTGGACTCTTGAGCTATCACTCCGATATGGAAAATAGTGATTATCAGCAAAAGTATGAAGCCGAGAAGATCAAGAGAGAAGGGGATATTCTAAATAGCATATATGTGGCATTCACAAGAGCAGTGGAACAGCTATACATCCTTTCAGAAGAGCCACCTATTTCGAAAGATAGTATGAGTCTTCCTATTCTTCTAGATGTCTTCAAGGAAGAAATGGAAGAAAATGGAAGTAAGTATATTCGAGGGAAAGCAACAGCTAGATCAAAAAAGAAGGAAGCTGCTTCTGACCAAGATTTTCTTGTACTTAACTATTACCCTTCTTCTGCTTGGAACTCTAAAGTGAGCCTGAGTTTAGAGATGAAGTCGCAATGGAAAGAAGAGGAGGAGATGAGTCCTAGGGCCTACGGTACTCTTTTACATGAGATTCTATCTAAGGTCCATACTGCAAATGATAGACATAAGGTAGTGGAAGAGTACATCTTGAACGGAAAGCTTGATCAGGACATGGCCAAAGAGATCAATGCTCAATTAGATCGATTATTTTCCAGAAAGGAGGTAAGTTTCTTCTTCGATCCGAGTTGGAAGATCAACAATGAAAGAAGTTTTTTGAGTTCAGAAGCTGAGATCTTGAGGCCGGACAGATTAGGAGAAAATGAGTCAGACTTATACATTCTAGATTATAAAAGTGGAGATAGAAGATCCGCCGATGAAGATCAACTAAAGAAATACGTCAGTGAAATTTCAAAGATCAGCTCAAAAAAGGTGATGGGATATCTTCTCTATTTGAAAGAAGAGGAGTTGGTTAAAGTAGCTTAGCGAAGAAGGGTAATGTTCCCTTTTTTCTGCAAGACCCGATCTTTCCAGGTTCTCGCCTCTACTGTATAAACATAAGTTTCCAGCATTTGGTCCTGACCATTATAAGTGCCATCCCAGCCTATATTGAAATCATTCGATTCAAAAACGAGCTCTCCAAACCTATTGTAGATCTTGAAGGAGATCAGTTCTTTCAATCCCCACCCTTTTACATAGATAACATCATTCACTCCATCTCCATTCGGACTGAACGCCTGGGGAACATCTAGAGTAAACTCTTCTATAACGGTTATCAGGACCGTATCAAGGATGGTAAAACATCCATTTGGATCAGAGATGGTCAGATAATATTCGGTTGTCTCTAGTGGTTGAGCAGCAGGGTTGTAACAATCTGTGCAGCTAAGACCGGTAGGAGGTCGCCAGCTGTAATTGAATCCAATTCCCGCAAAGACATTTAGATCTATCTTTTCGCCAATGATAATAGTGCTATCCAGTAAGGCTTGATAGTTTGGAGCTTGTTGAACATAGACATCAACTTCCACAGTATCCTCGCAGTTGAATTGATTGCCGGTGACAAAAAGGTAAGTTGAAGTCGAGTCAGGTCCAATTCGAATACTAGCTGAATTAGAGATCATTACTCCATCATTGAACCACTTAAAGACAGTCCCTCCGCTTCCGCTAAGAGTGGTGGAATCTCCTGCACACAGATTTGTGTTCCCATTCACTTGAGCTACAGGTGTTTCAAATACATCAATGGTTACAGTTGCATCGTCGGTGCATCCGATATTAGAGCTCACGCTCAGCTTAAGATCGTAACTGCCGTTTTGGTCATAGGTTAATTGTGGCACTCTGTCGGTTGAAGTACGTCCATCTCCCAGATCCCATAAGAAGCTATCTTCTCCTTGCATTAGATTGGTGATCTTCGGACTAAAAGGCTCACAACCTGTTGTATCCTCCAATGAGAATTTTGCAATTACCTCTTGGATTCTAATACTGTCAAGGATGATCACTTCGCAACCGCCTGCTGAATCTCGAATGATCAGTGAAGGTTGGATGAGTCCTGAAGTATCAGTATAGATATGGGTAACAGGGTTGGCTGTTGAACTATTTCCATCTCCAAAGGCCCACCTATAATTGCCCACACCATTTTGAGAGGTGATGGTAAAGGTGATTGGCTCATTGAGACAGATAACATTCTTGCTGACATCAAAAGTTGCAGTGGGGCCGGTAATTTGGATGTAATTATTCCTCCTCAAAGTGTCTCTGCATCCATTTACTGTTTCAACGATCAGTTGAATATCGAAGTTACCCGGACTTAAGAAATTCCGAAAAGGATCCTGAATAACAATGCTGTCGTTGCTTCCAAGATCCCACTGCCAGTAATCTATATTACCGATCGATTGATCTATGAAATTCACGGCAAAGGGATAGCAGGTAGCTATAGTGGTATCAGCAATAAAACTGGCCGTTGGTTTTGCTTCAACATTTATATTATAGCGCTTTAAGGTGTCTCTGCAACCACTTTGATCTACGATCACCAGTTGGATCTCAAAAGTTCCTGCGGTGTTGAATTGATGAAATACACTTGGAGTGTTGATGGTATCTAAAACTCCATCTCCAAAATCCCATATTGAAATGTAGTTATTCCCATTAGACCTATTGAAGAATTGAATAGAGTCGCCCTGACAAATATTTGGATCCGACGCCATGGAGAAATCCACCTCAAGAGTTCCGCCGGTTATGAGGTCGTCAATCATAGTGTCTGCTTCGCAACCAATATAATCCTTGACTTTTAGTCGAACTACTATATTGTTTGTGGTATTGACGGTCACAATTGGATTTTGAGTTGTGAATGTGTCGTTGGGCAAGTGAGAAAAGAACCACTGCCAGCTTAGTAGGGTAGTATCGGAATAAGAGCTATCAACCATTTGTGCATCAAATGGAATACAACCGCCTTGGATCACACTTCCAAAATTTACACGAGGATCAGATATAAAGATGAAATCGTAAATGGTGTCCTTGCATCCCAGTTCATTGGTGCCGATCAGCATGATCTCACTTTTGCCATTGGGAAAGATATCTTTTGGGAATTTGTTGTCCTCAAAATCACCAAGGAAAGAGCCATTCAAATACCAATGGCTGCTATCATATTCTAAAGTGTTGTTGTAGTATAATCGAATTAAATTCCCATCTCTGCAGTTGTATTTCTGATAAGGCAGCTGTGTTGGAGGTAAACGCAGACTTAGGTCTACAAAGATGGTGTCTGAATAGAAGGGACATTTATTGGTGTCGTTATATGCCGTTAATATTACTTGGAAAATCGTGTCTTTAGGATAAGTGTGAATTGGAGTTTCATTGATCGAGTCAATTGGACTTCCATCTCCAAAATCCCAGTAGAATCTGGTTGTCCCATATAGGTTTCCCTTGAATTCAATTTGTCTTGGATTGATACAATTGCTTCTTGCTTGTGGTTCATGAACAGGGCCTAAAACATAGAAGGCACTGTCTAAAGTGAGCACTGTATCACAGATATCACCTGCCTTAACATAGACAGAGTGGTAACCTGTGTCCTTATAACGATTGAAGTAGCCAACATTGATTGCGTCTTCAGTATACCCAAGAGAATATTTTTGTGTGTAAATAGAGAAGAAATACTCAACCCCATTGCTATTGGTCATTGTAATTGTAACCGTATCTCCCTGACAAACTGTATCTGGTTCTACAGTAAAGGCAGGATCTTCTTGATCAACTACATAAATTGCAGAAGTATCAACATCCGTGCAACCGGAATCATTGGTTACTGTCAAAATAATGTTGAAGACTCCTGCCGTATCATATCGAACAGGAGGTGGAAACTGCCCATTATAGGTCACACCGCCGCCCAGGTCCCAAAAGTAGGATACTATATTTCCGGCTCCATAGGTTGAATCAGTAGCGGTTACTACTAATGGAGGACAACCGCCATAATTATCACTGGTCCCTCTATTTCCTGAAAGTAGGATCTTGGTGACCAATTCTTCCCCCCTTCTAATACTTTTAATTGCTGTATCCTTGCATCCAAATTGGCTGGTTATGATCAGCGTATCGTTAAAAGTTCCGGTATCGGTCATGATGTGAATTGGATCTTTTATGGTGTAGAGGAATGAAGTGTCATCAAGGTCTTTGTCCAACTCCGGAATTCTCCAATCGTAGCTAAAAGCCCTAAAGGACCTGTCTATGAATTGTATGGAATCCGGTAACTGGCAACTATAAGCCGGAACAATATCAAAATCTGCCTCTACCTTTTGAATATATATCTGTTTAATGATCTGATCGATACATGCACTTCCTGCACTAGCAACCATCGTTACATCAAACCATCCTGAATCTCTGAAAACATGAGAAGGATCTTTTGTAAAGCTTCTTGGTGACCCATCGTCAAAATCCCAACTGAACGAGCTTGCTCCGGTTGAGGTATTGGTGAACTTAATTGATTCGCCAAAGCAAAATGTGTCATTGGTGGTTGTGAAATCTGCATTGGTGATATTGATCCGCACATAATTGATCTTGGTGATGGTATCTGAACAGTTGGGGTCATTGATGATCAATCGCACGGTATAGTTCCCCAAACTGGTATAGGTATGACTGGGGTTGGGTTGGGTTGATGTACCTCCATCACCAAAATTCCAACTATAAGACAGATTGCCTCCAGTTGAATTATTGACGAGAAGTCGGCAACAGGAGATGGAGTAGGAGTTATTGGAGAGCTTGCAATTTTATTATCTGAACAGCCATTGGCGTCAATGATCTGTAAGGTTGGTAAGTAGGGTCCACCACCTTGATAAGTATGAGTGAAGCTCGAGCTATTGGGTGAGGAAGACCCATCTTTAACGTCCCAAACATAAGTTAGAATAGGTCCACCACCAACGGTAGAGGTGCTGTTGAAATCAACTGGTAAAGGAGTACAGCCTGAGGAGGGGTTAAAAGTGAAATCAGCAGTAGGTTTTGAAAAAACCCTGATCAATCCGGTTTTAGTTTCTGTGTCAGAATTGGTTCCATCACTTACCGTAAGGGAAACGGTGAAAGATCCCACCCCATAATTCTCAAAAGGATTGGTAAGGGTTGAATTATTGCCATTACCGAAAGACCAAGTTCTTGTTACAATATTTCCTGTTGATTGATCTGTAAATTGCACTCCAAGGGCACCGCACCCTCTGGTAGTGTCTGCAGTGAACTCAGCATTGAGCTGTGCCATAGAAAAAAATGGCAGCATCAATAGCAAGCATATAGCAATACGTTTTATTTCGTCAATCATTTGAAATGGCCAAATCAGCAGGCGTAAAACTATTATTTTTAGCCCGATGAAAAATCTCAAAGTCGGACTTATAATTCTGATCCTACTAGGTTCGTCTCCAATCCTTCATTCACAAGACGTACATTACTCTCAAAAGTTGGCTCTCAACAATCAAAGAAATCCAACCATGAGGGGTGATTTTGAGGGAAGTTGGAGAGCGGCTACGGTTTATCGCTCCCAATGGCGTTCCATAGGTGTCCCTTTTGAGAGTTCAGCCCTTTGGTTTACCAAACAGATCAAGACTTCAGACCCAAGTCTATCTTATTTTGGAGGATTGGCTTTTCAGCACGACCAAAGTGGGGATGCTGAGCTGACCGGAGATTATTTTCAATTGCATTTTGGTGGATTCAAAGAGATCAATGGCCATAAATTTGGAATTGGCTTCACCCCTTCTATGGTATTGAAAACCTTCAATAAAAATGGATTGACCTTTCCCTCTCAATATGATCCTAGCTCAGGAACATTTAATGAAGACCTTGACAATGGGGAAACCGCTCTGGGAAATCAATTGAGCTACTTTGATCTGGGACTTGGATTGTTTTGGAGCAATCAGATCAAAGAGAACATTGAGCTAACCGGAGGATTGAGCTTTAATCATCTGCTGGAGCCTAAGGAAAGCTTCTTCCCTGAGAATACAAAAAGAGACCGATCTTATGAAACACAATGGTCTGCAGAGATCAGCTCAAGAAGCAATTGGGTCTTTACTCCCTATTTCTCTTATTATTATAGCCAAGGAAGTTCAGAAGGACTGATCGGTTCTGCCGTTACTCTGCCCTTTGAATATTGGAATGTGGTTAAGGATCTAAGTCCATTTGTTTACTTTAGAACAGCTCCTGCAAGAAATACAGATGCATTGGTTGTAGGGTCAACAGTAGGATTGAAAGATTTTCAGTTTGGCCTTTCTTATGATTTTAATATTTCTGATCTCGAATTGGCATCCAACTACAGAGGAGGAATTGAGATCACCTTGGTCTACACCGCTCCTTATCCAAAAATGAAAAAAGTTAGAATTCCCTGTGTTAGATATTAGAAAACATATAGGTTCAATACTACTGATATGTCTCTTGTCTGTCTCGACCTTTACTCTGGATGCTCAGGAGCTAAAGGATTTTTCGAATGGGAACTTGAAGTACTTAGCTAGTGATGCAGAAGGTAAAGGAGATTATCAAACCGCTGCTATTCTATATGAAGAGTTAAGCAGAAGAAAACCCAAGAATGAGAACTTTAAATATAGAATGGCGAGAAATCTCCATCAAAGTTCTCAATATAAAAAAGCGAAAGATATCTATTCCGACTTGATCAAAGAGGATAGGTCATCATTCCCTCTGGCTCCTTTTTATCTGGGAAGGATTCTTATCATGGAAGGCAACTGCAAAGATGCTATTGAAATACTTGAGCAATTTCAGAAAGACTATAGGGGTGAAAAAGAGGATAGAAAGTACAGGAGAATGGCAAAGTTTTCAGTTGAAGCTTGTACTGAAGGCAAATTTGAGAGGGAAGAGGAGATCGTGATCAAACCATTATCAGCTGAGATCAATGGTTCTAATATGGAAGGTGCACCAGTTTTTGAGAGCAAGGAGAAGATCATTTATAGCTCATTGCGGGCCAATCCTAACTCTGAATTTGAAAGTGATGCTGCATTGCCTGCACCTGAGTACCATATTGCCACCTTCAAAAATGGTGAGTGGAAAGAGGAAGCTGTTTGGGAAGAAATCAAGTTAACCGGTGGATACCACGCCGTTAGTGGAGCTTATAATCAAGGTAAGAGCAGGTTCTATTTAAGTGCTTGTAAGGATCTGCATACTGCACAAATGCAATGCGATCTATTCCGCGTAGAGATCAAAGATGGTAAATGGTCAAAGGCTGAAAAGCTCGATTTCCTTGTCAATTCTTCAGCACAGGAAAGACATCCGGCAGTTGGAGTTGATGAGAAGGGTAGGGAGACTTTATATTTTGTGTCAGATAGAGAAGAGGGAAAAGGCGGTTATGATATTTGGTATTCAACTTATTATGAAAAGAAAGATTCCTACAGGGAACCTAAGAACTGTGGCTCTAAAGTAAACTCGGTAGGAGATGAGATCACTCCGTTTATTGATCCGGAAAGTGGAGTACTTTATTTTAGTTCCGATGCTCATCCCGGACTTGGAGGTTTTGATGTATTTCGCTCTACCGGAAGCAGGTCTAAGTGGATTGAGCCAATTAATATCGGTTCAAAGATCAATAGCCCCATGGATGAATTGTATTACACCTTAGACCCAACTGCTCAGTCGGGGATGTTTGTTAGCAACCGATTGTACGGCAATAAGAAGCAACCGTGTTGTGACGATCTCTTCTATTTCACAGACCCCAATTTGATCAGTATCAATTTTGCAGGAGTTGTAAAAGATGATGAAGGGGAAGTGCTGGATGATGCAACTATTTTGATCTATGAGCTGGACGATAGTAGCGGGGAGCAGTATATTAGAAAGAGAATGATCACCAAGGATGATGGCAGCTACAACTTTAGACTGGAGCCCGATAAAAAATACAAGGTAAAAGCGGAAAAAGAAGGGTTCTTTACAAAAGGTCAGGAGGTCTCAACAATAGGCCAGATCAGTAGTAAGGATCATCAGCTTAATCTGAAGATGGAGAGAATAACCAAGCAAGCATTTATTCTTGAGAACATCTACTATGATTTTAACGAAGATGATCTTTCGGAAAAGGCAATGCTTGCATTAGACACAACCATATTTGACATATTGGTTCAAAACCCTACCATAATAGTGGAGATCGGCTCTCATACAGATAGCAAGGGAAGGTCGGAGTACAATCTTAATCTATC
Organism: Bacteroidia bacterium; assembly: GCA_030429925.1. GTDB lineage: Bacteria > Bacteroidota > Bacteroidia > Flavobacteriales_E > Vicingaceae > UBA1494. The sequence continues at coordinate 20,878 of JAUIGQ010000025.1, forward strand.
TAAGAGAAGAGCTGAAAGTGTTGTAAAGTATTTGGTTCAAAAAGGGATAAGAAGAGATCGGATGACCTTTAAAGGTTATGGCGAAACTCAACCCGTGGCTCCTAATACCAATAATGATGGATCTGATAATCCTGAGGGAAGAGCAAAGAACAGAAGAACAGAGTTCAAAGTGACCGGTTATTTGAAACTGGATGAAGAAGAGGATTGAGGAAACTAAAGACTAAAAACTAACTAAAGTTATAGCTGAAAGTTGACCTTTAAACTTTTTACTTTTCTTAACCTAGCAACCTAGCAACCTAGCAACCTAGCAACCTAGCAACCTCCATAACCTTATAGCCTTCGAAGTTTTAACGCAGAAGGGCATCAACCCGGTACCCTTTTACCTAGCTTACCGCTCTCCTTACCCTGATCAGTTTTTCAAGTAAAGCGTCAAGTTTGCTAAGGTCCAACATATTAGCTGCATCTGATTTGGCATTGGCAAGATCATCGTGGGTTTCCAAAAAGATCCCGTCTGCTCCAACAGCAATGGCAGCTTTGCCAATGGTCTCAATAAGCTGAGGTTTGCCTCCAGTAACCCCACTCCCTTGATTGGGTTGTTGAAGAGAGTGAGTGATATCCATTACAACCGGATTTCCAAATGATTGCATCTCCGGAATACCTCTAAAGTCAACCACCATATCTTGGTAGCCAAACATGCTTCCTCTTTCGGTTAGCCATACTTTATCATTTCCTGATTCAACCACTTTGTTCACTGCAAATTGCATGGATTGAGGAGAAAGGAATTGGCCTTTCTTGATATTGACCACCTTTCCGGTCTTAGCTGCTGCAACCAACAGATCAGTTTGTCGACAAAGAAATGCAGGTATTTGAAGTACGTCTACATACTCTGCTGCCATAGCAGCTTCATCGGCAGCATGGATGTCTGTTAAAACGGGAAGTTCAAAGTTCTTACCTACCTCTGCCAATATCTTTAGAGCATTCTCATCGCCTATTCCTGTAAATGAATCCAGTCTGGATCGATTTGCCTTTCTGTAAGACCCTTTGAAGATATAAGGGACCTTATGCTTTTCAGTTATTGCCTTTACCTTTTCAGCTATTCTAAGAGCCATATCTCTTCCCTCAATGGCACATGGACCGGCAATTAAGAAGAAGTTGTTCTCATCAGTATGACGTATATTCGGAAGGCTCTTTAGCATGTCTTAAAGTTTCGGCAAAGTTAAATATTCAAAGCAACTTATTTTAGAGGCATAAGAGTTCTATAGAGAAGAAAGAAGAAAGAAGAAAGAATAAAGAGTTTTGCTTATAGCTCTGTACTCTGTACTCAATCCCCGTCTTCAATCTTGGTTCCTGAGCTTGTCGAAGGACCGTTTACGATCTGCAACTTCCCAATCAGCTCATCAATATCTTTTCTATAGATCTTGTGTGGAGGGTGTGTATACCCATCGTGCATTCTTCTTCCCTCATCATATTTTTGGGAAGCAATATTTGCCCACTCCCAAGCTTCCTCTTTTCTTCCTAGTTCGAGTAAGGCTAGGGATTGGTAATAGGCACTTTCAGACATATCATATTCTTCTTCTTGTTGCTTTAATGCCTCCAATGCTTTTTCATATTGATGGGTCTCGATATAAAGTGCAGCCAGATGAAGATAATCGTATAAGCCAGCAAAGTGCTTCTGCTCTCTGATCTGCTTTTCAATGATCTCTATGCCTTTTTCGATCTGTCCAATTTGACTGTAACAGATCCCTTTGGCAATGTTCAAATGATATTCACCTGTGGCAGAATAGCCGATCTTCCCATCCACCAATCGATCCAGTTCTTCAATGTCGCTGATCGCTCCTTCATAGTCTCTAAAGAATTGATATCGGCACCAACCTCTGTAGCCCAGCATTCCTTCCGGATCATACTCAACTGCCTTATCCATCAGCTCTTTCCATCTAATGAAGTCACCACTTTTTAAATAAGCTACGGATTTTGCCCTGTAGGCATAAGCGAAGGTGGAGTCGATCTCCAAGGCTTCATCCAGAATGGTTTGGAATTCTTTGCTGAATTGATAGAGCCCTTTCAATTCATAGCACTTCTCGCAAGCTTCTGCTTTTTTTAAATTCCCTTGACTTTTGAATAGCTCACAATTAGGCTGAGCAGATGAAGGGAGAGAAAAAAGAGCAAGGAGCAAAGAGAAAAGAAGAATAGGCTTAATACTAACTCTTTCGAATATGGATACAAGATTTTTAGTCATGCTTCTTGTCTCTTGTTTCTTGTCTCTCTTTAAAATCATCTAAGGTAGAATTTCCTCAATTTGCCCATCTTTCATCTTGAATGTTAGGTAGAAATAATAATCAACTCCCTTCTCATAACGTTCCAATATCGGCCAGATCTCTATTTCTTTCGTCAAGTTGAATAGCTGCTCGGTAATACTGCTGCTGAACATTGTTTCTTTAAAATCTTCATCAGCTTGCAGCATGCGGTGCCTTCCTGCTTTGCCCTCACAGTTGACAATGAACCTTATCCTTATCCAGCCGCTTTGTTTGGCAGTTGGTTCAACTCTGAAATTGTCTTGAAAGAAATTCAAAAGATTTGGCTTTTCGCCGATGAAAACTGCGCCTTTTTCCATATTGAAGTATTGTAGTACTTGGGCTTCTGTATTGCACAATTTAAATTCTTGATCATCCATTTTTTCATCGAATGGTATGTCGCCAATCCATCGGAGATAATCTTGATCTTTATTCTTTGTTTGATCACATCCTATTAGTAGAAGGAAAAGTGAAATGCTTAGCAGGCGGGTCTTCAAGCTTTTTATTTTAAAGATTTCAAGCAGCTAATAAATGACTTTATCTTAAGGCCCTGTGTTAAGGGATGTTATAATTGGTTAATAAAACTGAAATTCTCTTCCGGAATAATTGAAAGTATGTAAAACCGGAGAATGGAAGTCACTCTTTCAAAGCTTTTTCCTGCTTCTTTTTTATCTATTTTTAGTTCAAACTTTAATTATCATTCCTATGTCCATCATCACCAATGTAACCTTCGATTTTCTGAAGGAACTGAAAAAGAACAACAACCGAGATTGGTTCAATGAGAATAAGAAAAGATATCAAGCCTCTCATAAGGAGATGGAAGCCTTGGCTGAAGAGCTGATTGCCAGAGTAAATAAATTTGATGTTCTGGAAGAAGTGTCAGCCAAGAAAGTCCTCTTTAGAATTTATAGAGATGTTCGCTTTTCCAAGAATAAAGAACCCTATAAAACGAATCGATCTGGACATCTTGTGAGAAAGGGAGCAGAAAGAAGAGGGGGATTTTATTTTAGTATTGAACCAGGCAACTCTATGATCGGCGGTGGATTTTATCAACCGGAATCTTCAGATCTCAACCACCTTAGAGAACAAATAGATCTGCATTCAGAGCCTCTTAAAAAAGCAATTGCCCAAAAAAATTTCAAAGCTGCATTTGGAGAAATGTTGGGAGAAAAGCTAAAAACCCAACCTAGAGGATTTGATAAGGATCATCCTGATCTTGAATTGCTTAGGCACAAGAGCTTTTATTTCATGAAGACTTTCTCAGATAAAGAAGTAATGAGCGAAGATTTTCCAAAGGTAGCGGCAGATTCTTTCAAACTATTATTGCCCTTCTTTGATGTAATGACAGAATATCTTACAACAGACTTGAATGGTTCTCCAATTGTCTAGGGAAATTTCGGATATTGGCTAACTTTGTAATCCATTTTTATTAGATGTCAACACAGTTTTATAAGGTAAAGGTCAAAGAGATCAAAAAGACAACAAAGGATTGCTCTGTTGTGACTTTTGATATACCCGAAGACCTAAAAGAAGAATTTAGTTTTCACCAAGGTCAGCATCTGACGCTGAAAGCAATGGTCAATGGAGAGGATCTTAGAAGGTCATACTCTTTGTGCTCTAGTCCACTGGATGATCAATGGAAAGTTGCTGTGAAAAAGATCGAAGACGGAAGGTTTTCCACTTTTGTCAATGAGCAACTAAAAGCAGGAGACGAGCTAGAGCTTATGGCTCCTCATGGAAGATTCTATCAGGAGATCAGTGATACTAAAAAGAACTATGTTGCCTTTGCAGCGGGTTCAGGGATCACTCCAATGTATTCCATCATTAAGACCCATTTGAAAAGGGAAGCTGAAAGTACCTTCACTCTTATCTATGTAAATAGGAACATTCAGTCTATTATCTTAAGAGAGGAGATCGAAGGCTTAAAGAACATCTATCTGGATAGATTTGAGCTATATCATTTTCTTACTCAAGAGCAAAGAGATGCAGAGCTTTTCAATGGAAGGTTAACCAAAGAAAAGATGAAGAGTATTGGGGAGCTTTTAGTTGATTACAGATCAGTTGACGATTTCTTCATTTGCGGTCCGGCTGATATGATCTTTATGATCAGGGATTATTTGGCTGAAATAGGCATAGAAAAGGAGAAGGTTCATTTTGAGTTGTTTGGAACTCCTGAAGCTCAAAAGCAGACCAAAAAGAAAGTTTCAAACAATGCAGACACTACAGATGTTAGCATAATAAATAATGGGGTTAAGACATCTTTTAAAATGCCAATGGATGGCACCAGTATACTGGATGCAGCCCTTTCCAACAACGCAGACCTTCCCTTCGCATGCAAGGGAGGTGTATGTTGCACTTGCAGAGCAAAGATCATTGAGGGAGATGTGGAGATGGAAGTGAATTACGCTCTGGAAGAGGATGAAGTTGCTGATAATTACGTTTTAACCTGCCAAGCCATTCCAAAATCTGATAAGGTTTTAGTTGATTTTGATAGTTAAGACTTATTTTTAAATGTTATGGAGAATAATATCAAAGACCTAGAAGCTGAATTTCAAGCACGAATTGACAGGGGAGAGAATATCGAACCTAAAGATTGGATGCCTGAAAAATATCGCAAAACACATATTCGTCAGATTTCACAGCATGCTCACTCTGAAGTAGTGGGAATGTTGCCGGAAGGAAATTGGATCACCAGGGCTCCTTCCTTGAGAAGGAAAGTGGCTCTTTTGGCTAAAGTTCAGGATGAAGGCGGTCATGGACTGTATTTGTATAGTGCAGCTGAAACATTGGGTATTTCAAGGGATGAGATGATCGAGCAGTTGAACAGCGGACAAGCTAAATACTCAAGTATTTTCAACTATCCTTCTCTTACTTGGGCAGATATGGGAGCTATCGGCTGGCTGGTAGATGGAGCTGCCATCATGAATCAGGTGATGCTAACCAAAACCTCTTACGGTCCTTATG
>JAUIGQ010000026.1 GCA_030429925.1 Bacteroidia bacterium
TGGGAATTGGTCCGGGTTCGATCTGTACTACAAGAGTTATTGCGGGTGTAGGTGTTCCACAGTTCTCGGCGGTTATGATGGTTGCCAACGCCTTGAAAGGGAGAGATATTCCTATCATTGCCGATGGTGGATTGAGGTTTACCGGAGATATCGTTAAAGCACTAGCTGCCGGAGCTGATACAGCTATGGCCGGGTCTTTATTTGCCGGAGTAGAAGAATCACCGGGTGAGACCATTATTTACGAGGGAAGAAAATTCAAGGCATATCGCGGAATGGGTTCTTTAGAAGCCATGCAAAAAGGATCGAAAGACCGTTATTTCCAAGATATGGAAGATGATATTAAAAAGCTGGTGCCAGAAGGGATCAGCGGAAGAGTTCCATTTAAAGGGTCACTCATTGAAGTGGTTTATCAGATGATCGGAGGTATCAGAGCCGGAATGGGATACTGTGGTTGTAAGGACATTAGCAGCTTAAAAGAGAATGCCCGTTTTATCAAGATCACGGCTGCCGGAATGAGAGAAAGTCACCCTCACGATATATCAATAACAAGAGAAGCACCTAACTACAGTAGATAGAATGCTATTGTAAATTTCCAATTACTAAGAACAATTTTCTATAAAAGATGAATATGCTACATAAGAGATTTTATCTATTCTTTATTTCATTTCTGTTGATCGCTTCAAACTCTGCCTTTGCTCAAGAGTCAGTATTGCTTGAGTTGGGAGACGATAAGATCACAAGTTCTGAGTTCAAAAGAGTTTATCTGAAGAACAACAGCGGAGATATTATTGAAAAGAGCACAGTTGATGAATACCTTGATCTGTATGTCAACTTTAAATTGAAAGTAAAAGAAGCTGAAGCTAGAGGCTATGATACAGCACAGCAATTCATTAATGAGCTAGCAGGCTACAGAAAGCAATTGGCCCAGCCCTATCTTTCAGCCGATGCTATGATCGAGAAATTAAAGAAAGAAGCATACGAAAGATTGAAAGAAGAGATCTGGGCTTCTCACATATTGATCGCTTCAAAACCTACCGATTCTCCGGAGGATACCTTGGCTGCCTTCAATAAGGCCAAGAAAGCAAAAAAGAAGTTAGATAGGGGAGAGTCTTTTGAATCAGTTGCTTTGCAATTCTCTGATGATCCTTCAGTAAAAGCTAACAAAGGTGACCTAGGATATTTTACTGCTTTCCACATGGTGTATCCATTTGAAACAGCAGCCTACAATACTAAAAAAGGAGAGATCTCAGAAATTGCTAAAACCCGTTTTGGATATCACATTCTAAAAGTCAACGACAGAAGACCTAACAGTGGAGAGATCACTGTGGCTCATATTCTAATTTCAACTGATCCAGAAATTGCAAAAGAGGGAAACCCCGAAGAAAAGATCAGAGAGATCTACGAGAGAATTAAGAATGGGGAATCTTTTGAAGAGATGGCCACTCAGTTTTCTGATGATACTAAATCAGCTCAGAATGGAGGTGTACTTCCTATTTTCGGAGTTGGAAGAATGGTTCGTGAGTTTGAAGATGCAGCCTTTGCATTGCAAGAAGATGGAGATATCTCAGAACCTTTTCAAACTCAGTTTGGATGGCATATTGTTAAGCGGATCAAGCTCGATAAGATGGGAACCTATGAAGAGATAGAGCCGCTGGTAGAAAGTAAAGTGAAAAAGGACAGCAGATCGAAATTAAGTCATAGTGCTGTTCAGAATGATATCAAGAAGCAGTATGGCTTTACCGAGAATATGAAGGAAGTAGAAGACTTTTACTCTATTTTGGATTCATCCTATTTCAATGGACAATGGAGTGCGAATAAGGCTTCTAAATTAACTGCAACTATCTTCAAGATAGGAGATAAAGAGGTGAAGCAATCTGATTTCGCAAATTACTTGGAACAAACAATGAGAGGAAGTAGACCATTGGATTTTAGAGTACTGGTAAATGATCGCTACAAGCAGTTTAGAGAAATGGAGCTATTTGCCTACAAGGACAAGAAGCTAGAAGAAGAGTATCCGGAGTTCAAGGCTTTGATAGAAGAATATCATGACGGCATCTTACTTTTCAACCTCACAGATGATCTGGTTTGGAAGAAAGCCTCTGAAGACACTACTGGGCTTCAAGAGTTTTTTGAGAAGAACAAAAAGGATTATCAATGGAAGAAAAGAGCTGATGCGGTGATCTATACCTTGAAGAATGAAGAGATCTCCTCACAGGTAAAGAAATTGATCTCCAAAGGATTGGAGGCTGACTCTATTATGAAATTGATCAATGAATCTTCTCAATTGAACTTGAGATATGAGAAGAAGATCTATGAAGAAGGAACTCATCCTTTATTGGACGAGATGGATTGGAAAAAGGAGAAGATCAAAGAATTCAAGAAAAGTGGAAGGGTTCAGTTGGTGCACATCAAGGAGGTGTTGGAGCCGGGACCCAAGAAACTATCTGAGGCAAGAGGATTGGTGATCTCAGATTATCAAGAGTATCTCGAAAAGGAATGGATCAAAGAACTAAGAGGAAAGTACGACTTCAAAGTTGATGAAGAGGTATTAAAACAACTCAAGTCTGAATTGGATTGATTTATTCAAATAAAATAAAACAATTTCTTGTTCTCCTTTCGGGGATGTTCATCCTTACATCCTGTGAGTTCTTTAACGGAAATGAAACAGAAGGCGCTTTAGCAAGGGTTGGAGATAAGTATTTGTTTATTGAAGATATTGATGGATTGGCAACTGCCAAGGATCAAGACTCAGCTCAAATTGTAAACAGCTATATCGATAATTGGGTGAAAGAGCAGCTATTGCTTAGAAAAGCGCTCCAAAACCTATCGGATGAGCAGGTCAATTTTGAGAAGCAACTGGAGAATTACAGACGATCCTTGATCATCTATGCCTACGAAAGGCAGATCCTTAGACAAAAACTTGACACATTGATCACAGATGATCAGGTGGAAGTATACTATAGAAACAACAAGGATAATTTTGAGCTAAAGGAAGATATTGTTCAGCTCAGAATGGTCATGCTAAGAAACTCTGCCCCCAATCAGGATTCTGTTCAATTTTGGTTGTACGAAAGAGATTCTATACTGACTTTGAGATTGATCGACTATTGCACAGGATTTGCCGAAAAGTGCGTTTTGGATACTTCCGAATGGATTTCTACCAATTTGTTGAGTTCTTACCTACCTGAGCAGGGGCTTTCCATAAGCAGCCTGAGCAAGGGAAAGAATACAGTAGAAGATAGTTTGAAAAGAGTTTATATTGATCTATTCAACAAGAAGAGCAAAGGTGAACGAGCACCAGTTTCTTATGTAGAAGACCAGATCAGAGCCATATTAAAGAATCAAAGAAGATTGAAATTACTTGCCGATGTGAGAAAGCAGATCTTTGAAGATGCCAGCCTTAAAAATACCTATGAAGTATATTAGAAACATCCTTGTAATCTTGACCTTAGTACTAACTGGTCAGCTAGCTGCTCAAAAGGCGGTCTTAGATGAGGTGATAGGTGTGATCGGCAATGAGATCGTCACCAAGGCTGAGGTAGAATCAAAATACTCCGGAATGATCTCTCAGGGTATGACCATTACCGATAATTCAAGGTGTGAAGTGTTAGAAGATGTGCTCTTCTCCAAAATGTTGCTCAATCAAGCAAAGGTAGATAGTATTGAAGTAACCGAAGGTCAGGTAGATGGAGAGATGAACAGAAGATTAAGGTACTTCATCAATCAGTTCGGTTCAGAACAAGCCTTAGAGAAATATTACGACAAATCGATTTCCAGCATCAGGGAAGAAATGAGGGAGTCTCTCTACGAGCAATTGATGATCCAGGGAATGCAATCCAAACTCACAAGTGGTTTGAATGTAACTCCGGCCGAGGTAGAAGACTTTTACAATAGAATACCTGAAGATAGTTTGCCTTTGATCAATGCGGAAGTAGAGATCGCTCAGATCATTAAATACGCCCCCATTTCCAGAGAGGCTAGAAAAGAGGCGAAAGATAAGTTGAGAGAGTTCAAGCAAAGAGTAGAAAATGGTGAGAAATTCTCCACTCTGGCAGTTCTCTATTCTGAAGATAAGGGATCTGCAGTAAGAGGAGGAGAGATCGGCTTTGTTGGAAGGGCCGAGGTTGAGCCGGAGTTTGGGGCTGCTTCTTTTAAATTAAAGGCCGGACAAGTTTCACCCATAGTTGAGACCAGATATGGATTTCATATCATACAGCTGATAGAAAGAAGAGGAGACAGAGTGAATGTAAGACATATCTTGATCCGCCCCAAGATGGATCAGATAGGATTGGAAAAAGCAAGAAGTGAGTTAGATAGTATTGCCGATCTGATCAAGAACAAAGAAATGACCTTTGAACAGGCTGCCAAGCATTTTACAGACGATGAAGATAGCAAGAACAACGGTGGGCTTCTGTTGAATCCATACGATGCATCTTCCTTAATAGCCATGGATGACCTGGAACCTTCTTTATTTGTTGTGATAGATAAGCTGGAAGTAGGGGAAATGTCCGATATTGTTGAAATAACTACACCGGGAAGTAAGCCGGGTTTTAAGCTGGTAAGGCTGAATAAAAGAACGAAGCCTCATAGAGCAAGTTTGGAATCAGATTATCAAAAAGTGAAATCGGCAGCCAGGGGAGAGAAAGAGCAAGAAGTGTTGCAAGATTGGATCAAAACTGCCATGAGCAAGACCTATATCAAATTAGATAAAAAATATGTCGAAAATTGTAAGTTCAGTCAAGACTGGACCCCTTATATAGACAAAGAAGAATAGAGTATGAATTACAACTCAGATAAAGAAGCAGTAGATGCATTAGTTGCCAAATTCCAGGAGCTGAATTCGGAGATAGGCAAGGTGATCGTTGGACAAAAAGACGTAGTAGAAAAGCTGTTGATCTCCATATTCAGTAACGGTCATTGTTTGTTAGTGGGAGTACCGGGTTTGGCTAAAACCCTTTTGGTAAATACAATCTCAGAAGTATTGGGACTAAGCTTTAATAGGGTTCAATTCACCCCCGACTTGATGCCATCTGACCTGATCGGTTCAGAGATCTTGGATGAGAATAGGAACTTTAAGTTCATCCCCGGTCCTTTATTTGCCAATTTGATCTTGGCAGATGAGATCAACCGAACACCTCCTAAGACACAATCTGCCTTGCTGGAATCTATGCAGGAAAAAGCGATCACAACAGGTGGCAAGACCTATGAGCTTCCCAAACCTTTCTTTGTTTTGGCAACTCAGAACCCTATTGAGCAGGAGGGAACTTATCCCTTGCCGGAAGCTCAATTGGATAGGTTTATGTTCAGCATTTGGTTAGACTATCCCGATTTAAGCGATGAATTAGAGATCGTAAGATCTACTACTACAGATCAAGAGGTAAGTCTAAGAAAGGTGATGAATGGAGAGGAGATCATGTACTTCCAAAAGTTGGTGAGAAAGATCCCGGTGCCGGATAATGTAATGGAGTATGCAGTGAAGCTATCTGCAGCCAGCAGACCCAATCGTCCTGAAAGTTTGCCTTTGGTGAATGAATACCTTAGTTGGGGAGCCGGACCAAGAGCGTCTCAATTCTTGGTGATCGGAGCGAAATGTCATGCCGCTATGAGAGGAAAATACTCTCCGGACATTGAAGACGTTAAAGCCGTTGCCGAGCCAATCCTAAGACACCGAATCGTTCTAAACTATAAAGCTGAAGCAGAAGGCTATAGTTTGGAGAAGGTGATACAGGAATTGGTGGAGAGTGTATAGAGTGCTTAATCTATTGACAAGATTGTCTTAATTATTTAGATTATTTAGATTGTCTTATTTGCTTTTCCTTGAGGCTTAATGTATAGGAAATGCTGGTAAAGATTGACAACAATTCAGAGCATTCTTGTATTAGTGGTCTCAAGCAATTATTATCAGCCCAACCTTGATCTTCTATAAGACGTAGCCAATATATTGTTTCATTGGTTTCCCCTTCACAGATCTTGATCTTGTATTTGAAATCTGCATTGCTTTTTGGTCGATTTGCTTCATGATAATTTGCACCAATACTTGTAGCTGAGCGTACTAGTTGTTTTCTAATAATTTGTGATTCAAATGTATGCTCAAGCTTAGTGGAAAGCTTTATTATCTGAAAACTAAATTTTCTAGTTCTTAGTTCTAACTCCTTGGCCTTGTCACTTTTCTTCATTTATTATTGAAGATAGAACAAATAAAGAAGTAGTAAAAGGAAAGTTGGTTGTAACCTACAACCAAAATAATATTAATGATATCTGATTAATCTAGTCAATCTAACTAATTGAATTCCTATTCTTTCGGCGTATAAACAGGCGTTTCCTCCAAGATCACATCCTTTTTATCAAAATCGGATTTCTTCTTAGAAAGTCCTTCATCTATATCGATGTCGGGGTAGTACACCCAGCGACCCTCCTCCCATCGAAAGGCATCGTAGGAGAAATCAGGACCGTAGTATTCATAAATACCGTGGTATTCAGCACCGGGAGGAGAGAGGTGATCCATAATGATCTGATCCTTGTCTTCTTGATAACTCAAACGCATGGTGTTTTGAGCACCGTATTCATAGAGCAATCGATACTCTCTTTTGCCTTCTCTTTCAAAGATAGGGGCGCCAAAGTGTAGCTTGTCATTTTTAAGATAGAAGACATCCACGATCTTTTGCTGTGAGATCCTGTTCTTGGGGATCCAACCAATAAGAGTGTAATAGGTCTGACCGTATTTATCTTCCTTTTGAATCACTTTATAATACCAAGCAGCCGGCCAATCGCTCGAAGAATAAGTGGTATCTCTGGTTATCTTAGAGTTCTTTTGGATTAGTGTGGAAGAATAGAATGCTAGCCATTTTTCAGAATCTTTTGATTTGCCATCATATTTTGGATTCCACGCCATCAATTCTCCTCCAAGCACAAATTCATCCTTGTTCTTTTGGAAGAAATAAGTGATGATTCTCAGATTTGAATCAGGGGAGTGGAGGTCTTTGAAATTCTCTAACTGAGAAAAGTCTTCCTTACCATTGTTTCTTACATAGTTTCCCAATAGACCCATCAGACTCTTGTGATAGTGATCCTTTTCTATTTCAGAGTCAGTGCGCAAAAGCTTGTTCCAATTCTTTTGAATGGCAAGAAAGTCTTTGTCTTGCCCAAAAGAGGAAATGGAAAAAAAGATGCACAATGAAAAGAGAATGGTGTTTTTCATGCCTAACAAAGAAACAAATAATTTAGAATCTGGAATCTAGCGTCTGGAATCTTAAGATTCCCTTTATTTATCTAACTGCATCATTAGAGCCTTCAAGTAGCTGATTTACTTTGCAAGTAGAACTTACTGAATATCTATGCCTAACTGTAACTGTGTCTTTTCCTGAATATTGCTCACCAATAAGAACTACATAAAGCAGGCTATCTTCATAATTGGAACTGATCTCTTTATAGATCGTACCATCCCATTTGTCAGGATGATATGAACTTAATCGACAAGGGCTACAATTGACATCAAGATCATTATCACAGAATCCTGCACTTCCAGACCAGCTAATGCCAGTTGAATCTAATTTACAGATGTAACCTAAATAGTATTGGTAAGCTCCATCTTTTAGAGGAAATCCCCAAGTAATGATTCTAATTTTCTTATTCTCATCAAGCAGGTCTGAAAACCCATCCAATTCACTTAGGTCGGTATTTTGATTTAGCTCTTTTTTGTCTAAATCGTAGGCGTCTATATCTAATGAAGGAATCCTACCACTTAACTTACATGCTCTCATCAATTTCTCATCAACCGTCTTGGCTTTTAGGATAGCATCATACTGACCCTTGACGAGCTTTAGATCTTGAGCAAAGAGAATTTGGAATGAAATGGTCAGAAATAAAAAAAGGGCTGTTTTCACAACCCTTAAATTAATACTCTTTTACAACTTTAGGCCCTTACAAATGCATCTTCTCTTTCTTGACAAGCAAAGTCTCTTCGCTCTCCCTTACATCCGGATCATCAACACAACAATCAACCGGACAAACGGCTGCACATTGAGGCTCATCGTGGAAGCCTACGCATTCTGTGCACTTATCCGGAACGATATAGTAGAAGTCCATGCTGATCGGCTCTTGTTCTGCATCTGCATCCACAGAGTCACCGCTCATCTTTTTAACTTCTCCCGACAGACCTGTTCCATCGGAAAACCTCCATTCTTCTCCGCCTTCATAAATGGCATTGTTCGGGCATTCGGGCTCACAAGCTCCGCAATTGATACATTCATCTGTGATAATAATGGCCATAATCCTTCCTTTTCTATAAGTACTTTTGCACTCTCAACGGAGAGCTAGGTATTTTGTTCTGAACAAGAACAAAATTATACTTTAAATGGCAGATAAGATAGATTTATAAAGAATGGAAAAACAGCGAATTGTTGATAATCTAGAATCCTTTGGAGAATTCTTCTCCAAAAGCCTTAATATTCATTTGGGAAAGGGAGATGCAACCAATGAATTAGAAAGAGAAGCAGCAGAGACGATCCACACTGCTTCACAATACAATGCTTGGTTTACTGCAGAATCTGTTGCCAGATCCTATCAAGCCTGGTCTGATAGCTTGAAAAGAGAGAAGATCGAGAAATGGTTGTCGGAATATGAGTTGGAAAATAGCTCTCCAAAGAAAGTAGGGGTGATCATGGCCGGAAATATTCCCATGGTGGGCTTGCACGATGCACTCTCCGTTTTGGTAACTGGCCATCAGTTGATGGCAAAATTATCTTCCAAAGACAATCGGTTAATGGATCTTTGCCTCAGAGTGCTAGCTACCATTGATTGTAATTGGAAAGAAAATATCAGCAAGGTGGAGCGACTGAATGATGCAGACATGCTGATCGCTACCGGGAATGACAATTCAGCTAGATATTTTGAGTATTATTTCAGAGAAACGCCTAAGATCATTCGAAAGAACAGAACCTCGGTTGGAGTATTGAGTGAGGGTATTGAGCAAGAGAGCTTGGACGGATTGGCTGAAGACGTCTTTACCTATTTTGGATTGGGATGCAGAAATGTCACTAAGGTGTATATACCAAAAGACTTTGATCTGGATAAGATCTTTGGCTCCTTCTTTAAATACAAAGAGCTGATAAACCATCATCAATATGCCAATAATTACGATTATAACAAGGCGGTATACCTGATGAATAGAGTAGAGCTAAGAGAGAACGGATTCATTTTATTGAAAGAAGATGAGGGATTGCACTCCCCTCTTGGTGTGCTCTTCTATGAGCGTTATGATGATCTTGAGAAGGTAAATGCTAGATTACAGCAAGAAGAAGATCAGATTCAAGCTATTGTTTCCGACCTGGAAGGCTATAAAAACTTAGGTGAAGCTCAAAAGCCGGAGCTTTGGGAATACGCTGATAACATTGATACGATTAAATTTCTTCTGGAAAACTGATTGTATCTAGGTTGAATCTTCAATCTTCAAAGGCCTTAAGATATTTAGTCAGGAAACTATAGCACTTTTGAAGGTTGTAGGTTGACCTTTGAAGTTTGAATTTACGGAGTAAATTCATATGCCCCTAAGTCCGGTTCTCCATCAGCAGTTCTGGAATTCTCTTCAATATCCAAAGGAACTAGATTGGCGAAATTCAGATCTCCCTTATTAATGGCAATGGAACCATTGAACAATTCTAAATTTCCGGCTTGAGGATCCCTAAAGATATAATCACTAGGATTTCTGATCATATCCTTGAATTGTGAGGTGTCTGAAGTGCTTTGCAGTGTTTTAATGATACTTGATCTAAAGTCTAGATCAATACTGCCTCCATTGATGACCTCGGTGCTGAATTCATTGTCGAGGTCTCCGTAGATGATAGAGTTGTAGAGAGAAACCTCAGGTACTCCTATAACTTGAGTTGCATTGGCAGTGATAAAGGAGTTTTGAATGAAGAAGGAAGGAGTTTCTCTTTCCGCCAAGCTGAAGTAGTTAGCGAAAGAACAATGAATAAAATCGTAATCACCGGCACCTCTTATGGCTACATTATATTCTCCGCAGTTGGTAATGATCAAGTTTTCCGCTCTCACATTGTAAATGGAAGAAAGCATTCCAAATCCTAAACAGTTATCTATTCTTGTGTTGGTGATCAATAGAGAGGCTGGATCATTATAGGGTGGGTCGTCAAAGGGCAAAACTTCAGGCTGTAATCCTATGAATCCATTCCTAATAATTGCATGGTGGATCTCATTTTGTCCGCCTTCATTGATCCAGATCCTATCCCACTGACCGGGTCTGTCTGCATAGGCCGGTTCCAATCTGTCCCCTTGGAAGGTGACTGGATTTTCTTTGGTTCCATTCACCTTTAAGGTTCCACCTCTGTAAACCCACATGCCACTTCCTTGATGGAAATAGATCCTGCAACCTTCTTCAATGGTGAGCACATCACCAGTATCTATAGCTAAAAATCCATAGATCACATAAGGTTTGTCGTTGGTCCAAGTGATGTTGACCGGTGCCACATTATCACTGCAAGGACCGGTAAGACAAGTAAAATCAGGAAGATTCCTGTTGAAGGAAGTGGGAGTGAAGAAGTGAGCATCTTGTCCCCATGCCTCTAATATCACATTTTGCCGGTTCCCATTGGTGATAAATTCAATATTGTCCAGGATCACCAAGGGGTTATTGGTATTGTTGGGATCAACCGTAACTTCAATAAAGATGTACATACTGTCCTTACCGGCGATCTCTACATCGGTGTGAACATCACCCGGACTTCCATCCACATTGATGCGAAAAGCAGAGGTAGATCCTCCATTCAATCGAATGCTGCTGATCTTGATCCTTTCGCTATATGGGTTGTAAACTCTTATGTTCTTGGTCACCGATCCAACGGTGGTGAAAACAGTATCAAAGCTTACGGAATCCGTTGAGAATTGTAATTGAGCAGAGCTGCTTTCAAAGATTTCCTCCTCTTTCCTGCAAGAGAACAGTATCAGCAATCCGAAGAGGATGAATAATATCTTTCTGAATAGAAGCATGGCTGCAAATATACATTAACAGCAAAGCTGAGTTCATATTGTTCTCAGCTCTTTTTCAGCAATAGGTCGAGAAATTCTTTTTCCGTTGAATTGCCTTTATCCTTAGCATACCATAGATGCAAATTCTTCTTGAAATCCGGGTCCGGAGTTTTTTTGTTTTCCAACATCATTTGTTGTGCAATTTCCGGTCTTGGCCCCCAGCTGTATTTGACCTCTAAGTTACCTTTATCTACAGCGATCAATTTTGGAATCGACTTACTACCATTAGTGAGGAACTGATCCATTAGTTCAGGATGTTCATCCCTCCAGAGCAGCTTGAGATCTAGTCCATTTGCCAATTCACTTATCTTGTGAATTATGGGAATGATCTGAGCTGCATCTCCGCACCAAGCTTCGGTAAGAACTAACCAAATAAGATCATATTCTCTATCCTTTAAGGAGGCTATAGATGCTTCAGATGGATGATAGGTCTTGTTTAGTCGTTTCATCCTGGAAAGGTTTAGAGAAGTATAATCGATCAAAGAAACAGTTTGTTCCGATCCACTGGTTTTATTCTCCGCTACCAGTTGTTCAACAATTTTATAATAGTCATGATAACTCAATCCGGCTTCAACTATTGACCTTTCTATTTGCATCTTAAATTGTTTTAGGGTCCAAATTTACTTCTACAGAACAATTGAATTAGTAACCTTTGTGACAAATGAAGAGAGAGCTCAGGTTGACCAAAGACGGATCCCATTCGATCTACATTCCGGAAATGGATGAGCAGTATCATTCCATGCATGGATCTATTGTGGAGGCGGAGAAGGTGTATGTTGAGTATGGCCTTGCCGCTGAATCTGGTATCTGGAACCTGGAATCTGGAAAGACAATTTTGCTACTTGAAATGGGTTTTGGAACCGGACTGAATGCTTTATTGACATGGAAGTATGCTCAGGATCATGGGTTGAAGATCACTTACGTTACCATTGAAAAGTATCCGATCACTGCTGAGGAGTTAACTGCCTTAAACTATGCTACTCAGCTGGGGTTGAAGCAGGAAATGCTGCAGCGCTTGCATGAAGCTGACTGGGGGAAGAAAGTGGAGTTGGATGAACATTTCAGCATTTATAAAATGCAAGAGGATCTGAGGGAGGTTGAATTGGCACAACAATTCGATCTGGTCTATTTCGATGCCTTTGCGCCGGAGAAGCAGCCGCATCTATGGGCGGAGGAGGTCTTTGAGAAATTGTATGCTGCCATGAAAGAGGGAGGAGTGCTGACAACCTATTGTGTAAAAGGTGAGATCAGAAGAAGATTGCAGAAGGTTGGATTTCAAATAGAAAAACTGCCGGGTCCAAAAGGAGGGAAGAGGGAAGTTTTGAGAGCGATTAAGAAATAACTAGGTGTCACCGAGGCTCTCTGAGTAGCTCAGAGTGGCACTGAGAAAGTTAAGCCTCAAAGAATAACTCTTCTAATTCCATCCTTCATTCTCTTAACATTGAAGTTCAGAATTAGACCCAATTTATATTCTCCTAGCTTCATATATGTCAATATTTGAGCGAAATGAACTTCATTTATTGCTTCTACTGATTTGATCTCTATAACCACTCTCTCTTCTACTAAAAGATCTATTCTATAACCATGATCAAGTTTTATCTCATCATAAATAATTGGCCTAGGAACTTCAGATCTTACCTTAATATTCGATTTGATAAGTTCGTACTTCAAACAATGATTATAAGTTGATTCAAGTAGTCCAGGGCCTAATTTAGAATGTACCTTTATGGCATTCTTAATAACGTTCCCACTAATTTCATTTAATTGCATATTAATAAGTTACAACAATTTCATTTTATGAGAAAATTCTCTGTGTAAACTCTGAGCTACACAGTGCAACTCTGTGGAACGAACATGAATGGTAAATTAAAATCATATATAGACAAAGCCAAGAGCCAGCGTAAGCAGATCAATCGATTTTTCAATAAGCTGAAAAAGAATCCGCCCAAGGATCTGGATGAGCAGTTCAGGCAAGCTCATGAAGAGGCCTTTGAGCAGATCGATTGCTTGGATTGTGCCAACTGCTGCAGCACTACCTCTCCCATCTTTTACGATAAGGATGTAGAAAGAATGGCAGCTCATTTCAAAATGAGGGCTTCCGACTTTTTCGATCAGTATCTGAGGGTAGATGAGGATGGAGATCAAGTCTTGAAAGGCTCTCCTTGTCCGTTCTTACTAGACGACAACAAATGCATGGCCTATGAATCAAGGCCAAAGGCCTGCAGAGAATATCCTCACACCAACAGAAAGCGGATGGTTCAGATACTGGATCTTACGGCGAAAAACACTAGGGTTTGTCCAGCGGTGGCATCAATTGCTATGCAATTGATGAAATAAACAAATGGACAAATAATCAAATAAACAGAAGTCTTGTGTGCTTTTTTAGATAGTTGTAACTTTTAATATAAAATGAAAGATTACACTAATCAATTTGAAGGAGTTGCTCAAAAGAAGAGTTATGCTTTTGCATTAGAAATAGTCAAATCAGCATTGGAAATCCAAAAGGAGAGAAAGGAGTTTATTATTAGTAAGCAATTATTGAGGTCAGGGACATCCATTGGAGCAAATCTGCAAGAAGCAAGGGGTAGACAATCAGATAAAGATCTACTTACTAAATTGCACATCTCATATAAAGAAGCTAAAGAATGCAGATATTGGCTTTTTCTGCTTAGCGATATTCAATTTATTGATGAACGGAATAGTAAGAAGTTGATTGGAATGATAGAAGAACTATTACGAATCATTGGTAAGAGTATTTTGACCTTAAGGAAAAAGCTCAACTACACTCCTTAGCAATTTGACTATTTGACTATTTGTTTATTTTATTTTCACTAGCTCTGCTAGCGAAAATAGTCCTTCATCCTCTCAAAGAATCCCTTGTCGTTTGCTGTAGGATTGGGCTTGAAATTCTTTGAGTCTCTTAGTTTTTCAATTGCTTCTTTTTCTTCCTTGCTGAGGTTTTGAGGAGTCCAAACATTCACATTCACCAATTGGTCTCCGGTTCTATATCCATTGATGTCTGGAATACCTTTATTTCTTAATCGCAATACTTTTCCGCCTTGAGTTCCGGGTTCGATTTTGATCTTGGCTTTTCCATTAACGGTTGGCACTGCTACTTCAGTTCCCAGGATTGCATCTGCAAAACTGATGTATAGGTCGTACAAAATATTGTTACCGTCTCTCTTCAATTCTGCATGTTCTTCCTCCTCGATCAGTACGATCAAGTCGCCGGCAATGCCGTTCCTTGGACCCATATTTCCTTTTCCGCCAACCGACAATTGCATGCCGTCTTCCACGCCTGCAGGGATCTTCAATTCAATGGTTTCATCTGCTTTTACGATCCCATCTCCATGACAACTGTTGCATTTATTGGTAATGGTCTTTCCTTCACCACCACATTTAGGACAGGTGGTAGTGGTTTGCATCTGACCTAGGAAAGTATTGGTTACTCTGTTTACATGTCCACTTCCGCTGCAAGTATCACAAGTGCTAAATCCGCTGCTTCCTTCAGCACCTGAGCCGGAACAGCTGTTGCATTTAACATACTTATTAACCTTGATCTTCTTCTCAACTCCGTTGACAATATCCTTCAAGGTCATTTTGACCTTCACACGAATATTGCTTCCTCGGTTCACTCTTCTTCCTCTTTGTCCGCCTCCACCGAAGCCTCCAAATCCGCCAAAACCTCCACCGCCGAAGATATCGCCAAATTGAGAGAAGATATCATCCATGCTCATACCGCCGCCAAAACCACCACCGGCAGCTCCGCCCATTCCGGCATGTCCAAATCTATCGTATTGAGCCTTTTTTTCTTTATTGCTCAATATCTCATAAGCCTCGGCAGCCTCCTTGAACTTCTCTTCTGCCTCTTTGTCATCCGGATTTTTATCAGGGTGATATTTAAGTGCTAACTTTCTGTAAGCTTTCTTGATCTCTGCTTCAGAAGCTCCTTTATCTACTCCTAATACTTCGTAAAAATCTCTTTTGGCCATTTTTTTTCTTTGTTCCTTTTCTCCACAATGTGTTTCCCGCAGATCTCGCAGATTTTCGCTGATCTCCTTTTTCCCTTTCCTTCTTTGTTCCTTTCCTTCTTTGTTCCTTTTCCCTTACTGTCCTACAACAACTTTTGCATAACGGATCACCTTCTCATTCAAAGTATATCCTTTCTCTATCTCATCGATCACTTTTCCTTTCTCTTTCTTGCTAGGAGCAGGGATCTGGGTGACAGCTTCATGGATCTCACTGTCGAAATCTTTGCCTACAGCTGATTCCATTGGTTTTGCTCCATTGGATCTAAATACATGCATCAGCTTGTTGAAGATCAGATCAACACCTTGCTTTAAGCTGTCGATATCTCCACCCTCATCCATTGACTTTTTGGCACGTTCAAAGTCGTCCATGACAGGAAGTAAGCTTTTGATGATGTCTTCTCCTGCAGTTTTATAGAGTTCCAGTTTCTCTTTTTGGGTTCTTCTTCTGAAGTTCTCGAACTCAGAATAGAGTCTGAGGTATTTATCGTTCAATTGTTCAACTTCCTTTTTTAGCTTTTCTTCTTCGCTCAATTCCTCCTCCTGAGAGTTAGCATTCTCAGTGTTTTCGATACTTTCTTCAGCTCCTGAAGCAGCATCATTCTGACTGTTCATTTCTTCAGCCTCAGTATTCATTTCCTTTTCTTTCTCGCTCATTGCTCTTTGTTTGAAATAAAGTAAAAACGGAAACCTTTCGATTTCCCCCTCCTGCGGCAGGCAGGCGCCACTGCTTTAGCAATCCTTTTGCCATTGGAGGTAGTTTGTCAAATTGACAGATATCAAAGTTAGTTGTGTATAAATTGCTCTAGTGTAGTCACCAACCAACTTTGATTTCAACTAAAAAATTCAACAAAAGCCTTGAATTACAATGGAATGGTCTATTTTAGGCAGCGAATAAATAATAATCAGCTACTCAATTCTTTAATGACCATGAGAAATAGTTACCTATTTGTACCAACAGTGATCTTTATGTTCGTTTCGATTCTTCCTTTAAAGTCACAGAATATTGTTTCCATAGATACTTTTCGAATGGACCTTCAAAATATTATGAACAATGCCACCACTAATTATGGAATGGATGGTATTGAGTTCTCGATCATTATAGACGATAGTGCAGCAACCGAAACTTTTTACAGCGGATTGCGCGCACCGGGCATTGCGGTGGATACCTCAAGGCCTTGGCACTATGCTCAGGCTGTGGCGGGTTATACAAACTACATAGCTCTTAGGCTTATACAAGATACCCTTCTAAGCATGGATGATAGTATTGGTCAGTATATGGATGCCACTGCAATGGGACTCGATGGAAGTATCACGGTCCGACAACTGATCAAACACACAAGTGTGCTGAATGAGATGTGGGAGCCCAGACCACCAAGTGGTCCTTCAGCATGCTACAACAATATTTGGAATTCAAATATTATTGGCTGTCCTATCGATCTTTTGTCTTGCTTTCCTGCCAACAAAACTAATCCGGGAACATTTGATTATAACAACACCAATCTATTAGTATTGCAATTTCTGATCGATTCTGTAGCTGGTAATTCTTACGAAACCGAAATACAGAATCGCATTTTCAATCCTATGGGAATGACGGAGAGTTATTTGAGCTCATGTGACACAGTGACTATCAACTCCATCAATGGAATATGGACAACTGCTTCCGGCTATGCCAATAATGTAAACTATTTGAGATATTTCAGTACCAATGGAGGGAATCGCTCCTTGATTGCCAAATCATACGAAGTGGCCAATTTCTACAGGGAACTATTCCAAGGTAAGTTACTTCCACCTGCTGTGATGGATTCCATTAAAGAAGTGATCCCAGGTTCAACCATTCCTCAAGGAAGTTACAGTTGTGCAACTAGCATACAAGGCAACGTGGGTTATAATACAGACATACTTCAGATCATTGATAACTTGGGTGACACAGCCATTCTGTATGGTAAAGGAGGATTTGGCATGAATGGGCATTTAACCTTGCATTGGCCGGAGAAGGACTGGACACTGTCATTTGCCCACAATGATAGATCAAGACAATTGGAGCATCGTAATCTTGCGGTTGATCTTTATTGCTATTTAAGAGGAATTGATTCCGTTTCTACCATCACAGTGGGCTTGGAGAATTTGACAGAAACTGAGATAGCCTTGTATCCCAATCCTGCAAATGAGATATTAAATTTGGAACTACCTTTTTCCAAAGGAAATTATGACTACAAGATCATTGATCTTTCCGGAAGGATTATGTTTACTAAAGTTGACTTTAGAGGAAATACTATCGAAATAGGTGATCTTGCTCCCGGAATCTATTTGCTTCAAGTGGATTCAGATAATGGATTGCAAAGCGTCAAGTTTGTGAAAGAGTAGGGGGAGCTTTAGGAAGGAAGACAGAAGAAAGAAGTAGAAGGACGCATGAGGTAAGAAGTAGGAAGAAGAATTTATCTCACTAAAGTTGTAATTCAATTATTCTTCTGACCATACTATGATCAAATCTCTCCGACAGTTTTATAAAGTTCCAGTTTCTCTTTTGGGGTTCTTCTTCTGAAGCCCTCAAATTGACAGAACAAATTTCCGTCACTATTTTAAAATTGCTGGTGCAGGATAAATTTTAGAGTAAGTGATATTATAATTGGTCTTCTAGCATCCCTTAGAGGGATATTTTATACATTTTATTGGAGATTTATTTCTACTTTTCTAATAGCCCTATCCTATATTCTATCATTCGAACAATCAATGCTTTTGGCAATGGTTTGTCCAATGGAAACTGAACAGAGCCTTTTCCTCTTTTGTATTCGCTCAATTCAGTATCAAATTTTTCCATAGTGGTAGGATTCGGATAGAGTCCAACGTGATTTTTATAAGCTGCAATCATGACCTGCTCCTCCCTCTTGCCATTTTCAATTAAGGCATAGGCCGGAATATTGTAGTTCAGAAGTTCCTCTGCATTTGGTTTTGCTTTGAGGATGCATTCCTTTAATTCCAAAAGAGCCTTTTTTATTTGTTCAGGTTGAGAGTCAATATATTCACCAACAGACTTGTATTGAATGGACTTACTCATCTTGAACTCTTTTAATTGGACTCTAAGTATTCTTTGAAGTTCTCAAGAATTGCTTGCCATCCTGCACGTTGCTGTTCGTCTGAGTTTGTTCCTCCTGCATCAAAAGATTCACTTACTTCTACTTCATTTCCATTTTGGGTGAATTTGATATCAACTTTCCTATTATCTGACAGTCTGTACGAAATGAATTTATGGCCTACTATGTTTTCATAAGTGCCTTCAAAGTCAAATCCCATACTTCCATCTTTCGCTTCCATGCGCCAAGAGAATTTTCCATTGGGTTTCAAGTTGTTAATCGCTTTTGGGCAGCACCATTCATCTGAAGCGAAATTCCATTTTGTTATATGTTCCGGATTTGTCCAATATTCCCAAACCTTTTCAAGGTCAGATTGAACAGAAGTTTGAACAGATATTCTTTCCATTTTTTATACTGTAAAATTAATTAGACCAAGAATGATGATTAGTGGGGCTAGAATAATCAGAAGAAACAATGCAAAGTACTTTTTGCTATTTCTTTTTGCAGCTATCAGAAGTATGGTATATGTGAATAAATAGGCGAAAAATAGTAGGAAGCTAAACATGACAGCTGCGCCCCCTTGATGATTGATCCCACTTCCTTCATATGAGGTGAACATAACATAATAAACATAAAGCAACCACCATGCGATATAGAGTATGATGCCAATTGCACTAATTGGATGTTGTCTGAGCAAATTCATAGTTATACGTGGAATATGCACGCTAACGGTTCGGTTATGCGGAGTGCGGGATTGGAGCCCACAAACCTTTCAGCCTGCCGTAAATATTATTAATTGCTTTTACTTTCACATTACTGCTAAACCCCGCATTACGTATAGCAATTGTTGTGTGTAGTAATTATTGATTTTTTGTTAACCACCTTAATGAATTTAATAAGAGACCAGCATTTTCTGAATTGGGGTCGTGAATAGTTACTGGAATTTTTTCACCATCAATGAATAAATCTAAACTTCGAAATATTCCTTGGTCAGTGCAAATTATAATTCTCCCTAAACCGTATTTAAAGCCAATCATACCTGCATATGAACTTGACACTTCTTCTGCATCAATGTTTTCTTTAGTGGGAGTGTAATTGATTGTGTTATTTGGAAAGCCAAGGATTACATCCTCAGGGTTTCTAAAAACCGCGGCACCACAGTAAAATCTAATGTTTTCTGGAATTGTAGATGTATCAATAGCACTACGAAATATTTCGTGGTTTAAATTTACCATTTGATTGTCCGAATTCATTAAGAAGTGTCCGCATTTACCCCCTTTGCTTGTGTGAAATTGATGCTGGTTAGCATAACCATCTCTAAACTTTACATTGAATGCTTCCAATAAAGGAAGAGCGCCACTGCCATTAGGATAGTGGCTCAAGAAAAGGAGTAGCCCCCCACCATTAAAAACAAATTTCCCAATTGATTCGACTTCTTCATTTGCTAAAGGACTCAGGTACAAAGTTTCGGAAGTTGAATCTTTTTTTAGCTTTATTCTATTGTTTGGCATTCCGTGAAGCACCAATAAATCAGTGCTTTCAGGTTTTAAAGTTTCAGCATTTAACTTTTCATCTGTAAAGTTCAGCACATAACCATCCTCCTTAATAATTCGAAACATTTCTCTAGCGGTAACTACACCAGATTCATTGGAGTAAATCGTGTTATGTCCTTTATCAACCAAGATTTTTTTCTTGTTATTTTTCTTAATTGACTTGAACTGATAATTATAGGTAGTATCAATTTCTGCCTCAACAGTACCTTGAGCAAAGGTTAAATTCCCAATTAAAATAATTAAAAGTGCTAAGGCTAATTTCATTTACTTCTTTTTTATTACATATAACGGTTTGGCTATGAAGCGTGGCGCGAAGCGACATGATTTATAGCCGTTGTTGGCTGTAGTTTTTTTTATGGATTTGCTTTCTCCCATCTTGTGTATCTATCGGATTCACACGCATCACAGATGTCATTGTCATCATCATGCGGTTCATAAAGATTTCCGCATCCGCTACATTCAGCAAGTTGAATACGATGCCATACTTCCATGCAACTGAAACAATAAAAGTGATCTCCAATTTCGACCACTGATTCGTCATAGCAATTGGGGCATTGATCAAGTGGAAAGTGCCCGCCATCCTTCAGTTCAAGATATCTGCTATACCCTTGAATGTTCTCGACATACAATTCTGCAACCTTATGTGGCGAATCTGTAAATCCGCAAAAAAGACATTGTAGCTCGTTAGAAACAGGAAGTGTTTCTTGATAGCATTTCGGACAATTGACAATCTCGTAGTTCTCAATGGCAGTTTCAAGCTCATCTTTAATTTGGGCAAGTCGAAGTCTTGTGAACTCTTCAAATCCTTTCACTTTCTTTCTTAGGTCATCTATTTGACCTTGCGTCCTCGGTGCAAAGGTTTTATAATAAAAGTGTTCGGTGACGAATGAGAAAATTGCGGACAGCACTCTTGAAACTAGACTCTTAATAGCAGCATCTATTTCGTTTACTTGAAAATGCTCAATCTTATTTCTCTTTTTTTTCAATTCTTTTAATGATGAGCGTTCTCTGTCTGTGAATTGAATCTTACATACATTTTCTAGTCTGAGCAAAGATGTTTCCAATGAAACACTTTGAAAATCTCCTGATAACATATCTAGTTCATTGGCGGAGTTTGGATTGTCAAAAATCAGGGTCCAGTGCTCTTGTCGCAAACGCTCTTTGAGTATAAGTTCAACACCTGCTGAAATATGCAGAATTGAGTATTTTAATTGTCCATCATTTTTTTGATTGAGAATTGGTTCGAGTGAAGACAGAATGAAGTCCAACCCATTTTCAATAAGGTCAAACTCAATTTTGGTGATTTTCTTTTCTTTCTTCATTTTAAATTACAGCTAACTCCCTGCTAACCAAATATTGAATAACAGTAAAAAATGATGCTAAACAAAGTATTACTTCAATTAGCAAAATAAAAAACAAGTTGAAAGATACTAATTAGAGGGAAGTGAAGAAATGTAAGCCTTTAATTAACTGT
This sequence comes from Bacteroidia bacterium, assembly GCA_030429925.1. GTDB lineage: Bacteria > Bacteroidota > Bacteroidia > Flavobacteriales_E > Vicingaceae > UBA1494. The sequence continues at coordinate 21,170 of JAUIGQ010000026.1, forward strand.
TGTTTAGCAGGTCAAACTTGAGGGTCTGATCAATTGTCTAGATTCCAGATTCGAGATTCAAAATAAAAGCTGTGCTTTTACTTCTTCAGATTATTAAGTAACGCACTCAATCCACCTCCTCTCAAAGCATTTCCTTTTCCAACAATGATCCCGTCACCATCGATTAAATAGGCGGTTGGAATGGAATTGACCCTGTAAGTCCTTGCTGCTTCAGATTGCCAATATTTCAAATCGCTCACATGGTAAGGCCACATGAGTCCGTCTTGCATGATGGCATTTTGCCAAGAGGCTTTGCTTTTGTCCAGTGAAACAGAATAGACAGTAAATCCCTTTCCATTCTCGAACTTCTCGTCTTTGAACTGCTTGTAAGTTTTCACCACATTAGGGTTTTCCTTTCTGCAGGGGCCACACCAGCTGGCCCAAAAATCGATCAACACCATCTGACCTTTAAGTTCAGACAGTGCTATCATTTTACCATTGGGATCGGCGAACTTCAACTCAGGGGCCTTGTTGCCAATGTTCAGTCCGACTTGTACTTCTTTTTCTTCTTGTTTCTTTTCCTGCGCATTCATTCCTAAAACAAATGCCGACAAGATGAGGGTATAGATAAACTTCTTCATTCTAAAAATTTTGAGAGCGAATAGCAAAAATAGTTCCGCTTAGATTCGCTTGATGTCGGCCCCAAGTGCATTCAGCCTTTTATCAATATTGGCATAGCCTCTGTCGATCTGCTCAATGTTGTGGATCACAGATGTTCCTTTGGCAGATAGAGCAGCGATTAACAAGGAAACTCCCGCTCTAATATCAGGAGAGGTCATTTGAATTCCTCTGAGCTTTTGCTTTCTGTCCATACCGATCACCGTTGCTCTGTGAGGATCACATAAAATGATCTGAGCTCCCATATCGATCAGCTTGTCTACAAAGAACAATCTACTTTCAAACATCTTTTGGTGCACCAATACAGATCCTTTGGCTTGGGTAGCTACTACCAAGATAATACTCAATAGGTCGGGAGTGAAGCCCGGCCATGGAGCATCGGAGATGGTCATGATGGATCCGTCGATAAAGGTTTCCACCTCATAACTTTCTTGAGCCGGTATGTATAGATCATCCCCTCTCAATTCCATTTTGATCCCCAACTTTCTGAAAGTATCAGGAATAATTCCAAGGTCGGGGTAAGAAACATTCTTAATGGTGATCTCAGACTGGGTCATGGCAGCGAGACCTATAAAACTGCCGATCTCGATCATATCCGGTAAGATGGAGTGCTCGCATCCACCCAGAGAATCTACCCCTTCGATCGATAATAGATTAGAACCGATTCCAGAGATCTTTCCACCCATGCTATTGATCATTTTGCACAGCTGCTGAATATAAGGTTCACAAGCTGCATAATAGATAGTGGTGGTTCCCTTTGCCAAAGCAGCTGCCATTATGATATTGGCAGTTCCGGTAACAGATGCTTCATCCAGAAGCATATAAGTTCCTTTCAGATCGTTGGCTTCTACTCGATAGAACTTATCTTCCTTATCGTAGATAAACTTAGCACCTAGCTTTTCAAAACCAATAAAGTGGGTGTCTAATCTTCTTCTTCCGATCTTATCACCGCCAGGTCTTGGAATATATCCTTTATCAAAACGGGAGAGCAGAGGACCAAGTATCATGATGGAACCTCTCAGCCCGGCTCCTTTCTTTTTGAACTCTTGAGTATGCAAGAATTCAATGTCTATATCGTCGGCTTGAAAAGTGTAGGTCGTGTCGTCTATGCGATTGACCTTTACACCAAGGTCTTTGAGAAGATCGATCAACTTGTTGACATCAATGATGTCTGGGACATTCTTTATGGTTACAACTTCAGGGGTTAACAGCACAGCGCAGAGGATTTGTAGTGCTTCGTTCTTTGCTCCCTGCGGATAAAGGTCACCTTTTAATCGGTTGCCTCCCTTGATCTCGAATGTTCCCATATGGTATCTCTAGTTTTTCCTTTTAGGTTTATAAGATTTACGTTTTCCTTTCTTTCTTCCTCCTTTATTAGCGTTCGCATTTGGATTCCTCCCAATGATCTCCTTGCTATCGATCAATTCAATGTTCTCAGGTAATTCGAGATTCCCTCTAGAGATTCTCTTGATATCAGAAATGATCTGATTATCGTCGCAGGAGTTTCTGCTCCAAGTGAGGTAATGTCTTTTCATCAAGTTTCCAATGGCAAGCAATAGCGCATCTTTTTCCTCACCGGCTTCCATTTCAACGGCTGCTTGAATTAGTTTTTCAACTCCTGAACCATAATGTTTGAACCTGATCTTCTGATCGGGGTATTCCATTTTGTTCGGCTTCGATTGGAAATTCTCAGCGCTAGGTTTTGGAAAAGGGGAGTCTACATCCAAAGTGAAGTCAGACATGATGAAAAGATGATCCCAAAGCTTGTGCTTAAAATCAGAAACATCTCTTAAGTGAGGATTCAGCTGACCCATAACTTCAATAATGGCCTGAGCCATTTCATTTCTCTCTTCTTTGTTCTCTAGCTTGCTAGCGTGATCGATCAATTTTTGAATATGTCTTCCATATTCGGGAATAATCATCTTGGGTCTACTTGTATTATAATTCATGGTTGTTTTGAGAATCTAGGGTCTAGAATCTAGATGTGATTTTTTTAAAATAAATAATTCTGGATTAATAAGGTTTAGTCCTTCGACAGGCTCAGGATGACACATATCGTTTCCGGCTTCTTGCATCTACTTAAGAATTCGCAGTTTGGCAAATTTCAGAAGTAATTGTTTTTCGCCAACCTTATCAAAATGTATGGTGGCCTTCTTATTTGGCTCGCTTCCTTCAGTGGATTTAACTTCACCCTTTCCAAATCTCAGATGCTCGACTCTCATGCCGGCTTCTATTTTGCCAACGTTGGCTGCGAAGGAGGGATCGATCTCTCTTTTGGCTTGATCGATCTTTACCATCTTCTTGTGAGGGGGAATTACTTTGTTGGCTACTTTCTCCACTTTTCTTTTACTTACATCCTTCATAGAAACACCCTTTCGGAAGTTTTTGTTGGATGTGCTATTATTGCTGCCGCCGCCAAAAAATGCGGATCTGGCTTGCGCAAAGTTATCATTTTCCTCCTCAGGCTCAGCAAAATCGAGGAATTCTTCGTCTATCTCTTCAATAAACCTGCTCGGTTCACAATAGATCAGATTTCCCCATTTATATCTGCTGGCTGCATAGGAAAGCTGAACTTCCTTTTGAGCGCGAGTCAAAGCTACGTAAAAAAGTCGTCTTTCTTCCTCAAGATCAGGACGTGAGGAGAGGGACATTTGAGAGGGGAATAGATTTTCTTCTAATCCTACAATAAAGACATATGGGAACTCCAATCCTTTGGCTGCGTGAATGGTCATTAATGAAACTTCATCAGCATTCTCCTCTTTCTTTTCATCAGCATCTGTAAGTAAAGCAATGTCTTTCATGAACTCACCCAAATCGCTTCCCGATTCTTCTGCCGTGGTTTCCTCTACGAATTCCTTTACCCCATTCAATAATTCCTGAATGTTATCATAGCGGGCAATGCCCTCCGGACTTTTATCAGAGAACAGATCGGTGAGCAAGCCGGATGTCCTAGCGATCTCTTCCATTACCTCGTAGGCATTCTTCTTTTTAGTGAGTATGCCGAAGTTTCTGATCATCTCTGTAAAACCTTGGATCTTGTTCTTGGCTCCCGCATTGATCTGCACTTGATGGATCCTATCGGAATTGATCACCTCCCAGATGCTGATCTCATTTTCGTTGGCGAAGAATCCGATCCTATCCATGGAAGTTTTACCGATCCCTCTTGCCGGATAGTTGATCACTCTTTTAAGTGCTTCTTCATCGTCAGGATTGATGGCCAACCGAGCATAAGCTAAAATATCTTTGATCTCCTTTCTCTGGTAAAAGGAAAGTCCACCATATATTCTGTAGGGTATATCCTTTCTTCTCAAAGCTTCTTCCATTGCTCTGGATTGAGCATTGGTTCTGTACAAGATGGCAAAGTCTTTATGCAAAGCCTGATTGTTCATCTTGGTTTCAATAATAGAATTGGCAACCAGGTTACCCTCCTCATTATCTGTAAGTGTTCTGCTTACCTTGATCTTAGAACCTTCATCATTATCGGTCCAGACCACTTTTTCCAATTGATCCTTGTTCTTGTCGATCACCTTATTGGCAGCATTTACAATGGTTTTGGTAGAGCGATAATTCTGCTCTAGTTTAAAGACCTTGCAATCAGGGTAATCTCTTTGGAAGTTGAGGATGTTCTGAATGTTGGCTCCACGGAAGGCATAGATACTTTGAGCATCGTCACCCACCACACAGACATTCTCATTCAGAGCAGCCAGTTTCTTCACAATAAGGTATTGCGAGAAGTTGGTGTCTTGGTACTCATCCACCAATACATATTTAAAGCGATGCTGATACTTATATAATATGTCGGGAAAATCTCTTAAGAGGATATTGGTTTTAAAGAGCAGGTCGTCAAAGTCCATAGCTGATGACTTGAAACACCTTTGTTCATATAGGCGATAGATTTCACCTATTTTGGGTTTGGCCGATTGTCGGTCTTCGGCCTGAATGTTTGTGTTCTGATTATACTGTGCTGCATTCAGCAGATTGTTCTTGGCAGAGGA
>JAUIGQ010000027.1 GCA_030429925.1 Bacteroidia bacterium
TCTTCCAGTAGATTGACTGGCACCGCCATTCTCCCCGGCACCGGCAATAATGTGCTTCCTATACTTCAAATGAAGCAATGTCCATAGCTGACTATTTCCTTTTAGTATGATATGTCCGCCTCTTCCTCCATCTCCACCATCGGGTCCGCCTTTGGCAGTCAACCTATCTCTATAAAGGTGTGCAGAGCCTGCTCCCCCTTTTCCGGAGCGACAGTTTACCTTAACGTAATCTATGAAATTGTTATCAGCCATCTTGCGGCAAAGGTATCTATAATCATAGATTGGTTCAGGTTAAATTTACTTCATCTAAAATTGAGGGCAAATGGTCTGTTTATCAGACTCCTTGGTCTAATAATTCAGGACATTCATTTAGCTTTTATTAATTTAACGGAATTCGTAATGGTAATCCCTTAAAATGTGATCTTAGTTGACCAAATCAAAGTGCTATTGGTTGAGAATTCTGAATCTGATGCACTAAAAATAGGAGAGTTACTCGCAGCCTCCAAGAACTATGAATGCGACATCTACCACTCTGCAAGTCTGAAAGAGGCCATCAGTGTGCTTAAGAATGACAAGATTGATATAACGCTTATTAACCTTGTTCTTCCTGATAGCTATGGTGGACATAACTTCGATGAGCTTTTTCACCAGTTTCCGGATATGCCCTTTATCGTGCTCACTGAATTAGACGATACTTTCATAGGCGTAAATGCGGTAAAGCTGGGAGCACAAGATTATCTGATAAAAAGTGAGCTGAATATTTCCACACTCAACAGATCCATCACCTACTCTATCGAAAGGAAACATGTTGAGGAAAAACTCAGACAAAGTGAGGAGAAGTATCGCGAGCTTTTTATGCGCTCAAAAGATGCCATCTATATGTCGACCCTTGAAGGCAAGTTCTTGGACATTAATCCTGCAGGACTTTCCCTCTTTGGCTATTCAAAAGACGATCTTGAGAATATTAGAGTAAAGGACCTCTATGTTCATGAAGAATCCAGAGAACGACTCATGCATTTTCTGATGGAAGATGGTGAGGTTAGAGACTATGAGGTCTTGCTTAAAAAGAAGGATGGTGAGGAGCTGAATTGCATGCTTTCCACCACCGTAGTCAAAGGAGCCGACGGGCATCTCATAGGATTTCAGGGAATCATTAAAGACATCACAATGAGAAAAAGAGCTGAAGAAGCTCTGATCAAAAGTTTGAGAGAACTGGATTTTGCCAATAGGGAATTACAAGACCTGAATGTAAACCTTGAGGAAAAGGTAAAAGAGAGAACCGTTGAATTGATCAAGGAAAAGGAGATCGTTGAGCATCAGCATTTGGAGATCAAGGAGAGTATCAATTACGCCAAAAGGATACAGGCTTCTATTCTTCCCCCAATGCCCAAGTTAAAGGAGAGCTTAGCTGATTCTTTCATCTATTATGAACCAAAGGATATTGTAAGTGGTGATTTCTATTGGTTTGAAAGAAGTATTGATAAATCCCTATTTGCCGTAGTGGATTGCACAGGACACGGAGTCCCCGGGGCGTTCATGTCTATTATTGGATATACTCAATTGAACGAGATCGTTTCTGATCAAAAGATCACCGACCCGGGTTTGATCTTGAGGGAACTGGACAAAAGAGTAAGAACAGCTTTGAACCAGAAAAAAGGGAATGATGAGAATAGTAAGGATGGAATGGAAATGGGCATTATGACCATCAACCATGAACAGAAAAAGATTGAATATGCCGGGGCTATGCGTCCTCTCTTCTTTGTTAGAAACTCAGAATTACATATCATCAAAGGAGACAAATTCGACATTGGTGGGGTAAGCCAGCAGAAAAAGAGCTTTACCACTCATAGGGTGAGTATTCAAGAAGGAGACTGCTTCTATTTGTTCTCAGATGGATATCCTGATCAATTTGGCGGACCTGATGGCAAGAAGTTCATGAGCAAAAATGTTGGGCTAATGCTACAAAAGATTGCTCATCTTCCCATGAATGAACAGGGAGATATCGTCAGATTAACCATCGCCGATTGGATGAAAAATGAAGAGCAGATAGATGATATTCTTATAGCCGGAGTTAGGTTTTAACTGCCGATCAACTCACTAAATATATATCCACTAAGATATTCCGGGAAGTCTGTCTAAAATTATTTACAGAGCATCCACCTTTTCGGTAAGCCTTCCAAATACATCCTCAATACTACCGATCCCTTCAATTGAGTTGTATTTATCTTGCTCTCTGTAATAATCTTTTAGAGGTGCCGTCTTCTTATTGTAAGTGATGATCCTATTGAAGATCACAGACTCATTCTTATCGTCTTCCCTTCCACTTTCTCTTCCTCTTTGAATGATCCTTGCTACCAATTCTTCATCATCTACCTCCAAAGACAACATAAGGTCGATCTCAGTACCGTGCTTTTGAAGTAACTCATCCAAAGCGCTTGCTTGCTCGGTTGTTCTTGGGAAACCGTCAAAGATGAATCCTGAAGCATCATTATATTCTTTCAGACAATTCTCGATCATATCGATCACCACTTCATCCGGAACCAACTCACCCTTATCCATGAACTCCTTCGCCATCATTCCAAGCTCGGTTTGATTCTGGATCTCATTTCTCAAAATGTCACCGGTTGACAAATGAACCAAATTGTATTTTTCTTTCAGCTTTTCTGCTTGAGTTCCCTTTCCGGCACCCGGAGGTCCGAATAAAACGATATTCAACATGCTTTCATCAACTTTTAATGATTGCTGCCCTGCTAAAACATATAGAGCATTCAAATTCCTTCCTAAACCGTCATAATCCAGTCCGTAACCGACGACAAATTCAGGCTTAATTTCTTTTGCGACAAACTTTATGGGAATGTCCTTTTCGTAAACGTCTTTCTTAAATAACAAAGTAGCCACTTCTATAGAGGAAGCTCCCATCCCACCAACACTTTCCATGATGGCTTCAATGGTATTACCGGTATCAACTATGTCTTCAAGGATGATGACATGTCTGCCCTTCAGCTTGTGATCTAATCCCAATAGCTGTCTTACATTTCCCGTACTCTTGGTGCCTTGGTAAGAAGCTACCTTGACAAATGATATCTCACATTCAAAATCTATTTGCTTGAGTAGGTCCGCGGCAAACTGAAAGCATCCATTAAGCACTCCGAGAAATACAGGCTTCTTCCCAATGTATTTATGACTGATCTCAGTTGCTATACGCGAAACTTCGCTTTGTATCTCGCTTTCGGATAGGTAAGGCTCGAATACCTTGTCGTGAATTTTTATCCTCTTCAATTGCTAATTATTGGCGTTTGAGGGTGACAAATGTAGCAATTATTCATCGCCTCCTCAGCTTATTAAAATTATATTTGCCCTCCTATTCATAAGCCATATCAAATGCGAAATATACATCATCCCAGTTTTAAGATCGGTATGCTTGGAGGTGGGCAGTTAGGCAGAATGAGTCTGCAAGAAGCATACAATCTTAATCTTCATATATCCATCTTAGATCCCTCTGAGAATGCGCCTTGCAAAGCCTTGACCGGTGACTTTGTTCAAGGAGACTTCAAAGATTACAATACGGTTTATGAGTTTGGTAAGGATAAAGATGTGGTGACAATTGAATTTGAAGATGTAAACTCAGATGCACTTGCAAAGCTGGAAGAAGAAGGTGTAAAAGTATTTCCTCAGCCACATATTCTTAAGCTTATTCAAGACAAAGGATCACAAAAGAAGTTCTATGAAGAGATTGGACTACCAACCTCTCCTTTCGAGCTAATTGAGAGTAAAGAAGATATTGCCAACTCAAAACTAAATTTCCCAGTCTTCCAGAAATTAAGAACATCAGGCTATGATGGTTATGGCGTTCAAAGAGTAGATACAAAAGAGTCTATCGATCAAATGATGGATGGACCCTCTGTTTTGGAAGAAGGAGTTGACCTTCAAACAGAGCTATCTGTTGTTATTGCAAGAAATGAAAATGGGGAAGTTGAACATTTTCCATTGGTAGAAATGGCTTTCAATCCAAAAGCCAATATGGTGGAGTTCCTATTCTCACCTGCTTCTGTAAGCAAGGAAATTGAAGAAAGGGCATACGAGATGGCTACCCAACTGATGAATAAGTTAGGAATGGTAGGATTACTGGCCATTGAGATGTTCCTAAATAAGGATGGTGAATTGATGATCAACGAGATCGCCCCAAGAGCGCATAATAGTGGGCATCACAGCATTGAAGGAAATTATACTTCTCAGTTCGGGCAACATTTAAGGGCTATCTTGAATCTACCTTTAGGCAATACGAATATTCGGGAAGCCGCTGTAATGGTAAATCTACTGGGAGAAGAAGGACATACCGGTGAGGCTATCTACCAGGGCATGGAAGAAATACTAAAGATGGATGGAGTATATCCTCATCTTTATGGGAAAAGCACGGTAAAACCCTTTAGAAAAATGGGTCATATTACCATTATCGATAAGGATGTAGAAGCTGCTAAAGCCAAAGCTAGAAAGGTGAAGGAAATAGTGAAGGTGGTTGCGAAAGAGCAAATAAGCAAATAAGCAAATAAGCAAATAAGCAAAGGAACGAACTCGCACCCGCACTCGTACCCGAACCTATTCACTAAATATTAGCTATTTATGTTCATTTCAAAATATTCAATAGTAACTTGCACTAACAAAATCTGATATATGAAAGTAGGAATCATCATGGGTAGTCTTTCTGATTTGAGCGTTATGCAAGAGGCTATCGATTTTCTCAAAGAAAATGGAGTTTCTTATGAAACTGAGATCGTCTCTGCTCACAGAACTCCTGATAAAATGATGGACTATGCGCGTTCAGCTAGAGAAAGAGGCATCAATGTGATCATTGCAGCAGCAGGCGGTGCAGCGCATCTGCCCGGAATGGTCGCATCAATTACTTCTTTACCTGTGATTGGCGTGCCCATCAAGTCAAGCAATTCTATTGATGGTTGGGATTCTGTTCTATCTATCCTTCAAATGCCCAAAGGTGTTCCAGTAGCAACAGTAGCCTTGAACGGGGCAATGAATGCTGCCATCCTAGCCTGGCAGATCATCGGAAGCAATGATGATGTTCAAGCCAAGAAATTAGATGATTACAAAGTTTCTCTCAAAGAGAAAGTAGCCAAGATGAACAAAGAGCTGAAAGGTGAATAAATACTGGGCCATATGGCTCATATTCTTACCTCAGCTGCTTTTCTCACAAGCTGACCCCCTCCCGATAAAAAAAGAAAGCTATAGAGCCTATATTGGACTCAGCACTGGCGCCACATTTCCTTTCGGTGCCTTCAAGGATGTCGAACTAGATATTATCAATGGTGGATACGCAAGAACTGGCTATAGCTTTAACCTCGACTATGGATATAGGTTCTATAAGAATTTGATCATTGCCGGAAATTATTCTAGAATTACCAATCCTTTAGATGAAACTGCCCTTCAAAAACAAAGTGTGAGTAGCTGTGCCAATTGCAACAAGCCTAAAAGATTTGACAAGGCAGAGGCAAGTCCGTATGAATTAAATGCCTTCTATGGTGGAATTGGATTCATTAAGGAACAGCCCAATCTAAGCTTTCAAATGCAGTTCATGGTGGGCTATGGAAATATGTTTACTTCCAATATAGAAATGTCTACCGATACTAGCAGACTTGTCTTTAAAACAAAAAGAAAAAGCAACCTAACCTACGCTGTAGGAGCGGGTTTGAGGATTCATTTAACAGATCAGCTAGACTTCAGCACTTTTGGTAGCTTTCTGCTCTATCAGGCCAATATTGACCAGGAAATTGAATATGAAGGAGTCACCAACTATGTGAGGGCACCTATCCAATATCAAGTATTCAACCTGAGTTTTGGACTAGCTTACCGACTAATCAAAAAAGAAGATGAATCAGAGTATAAGCTCAAGTATTGAAGAAGCACATAGGCTTATTGAGAAGGATATCCATAGAACTGCAGTTCTAACTTCCGATTCTTTGAACAAGCTATTGAATGTCGAGCTCTTTTTTAAATGTGAGAACTTTCAAAAGATCGGTGCATTTAAGATGAGAGGTGCAAGTCATTTTATCCACAAGCTGGCCAAAAAACATGAGTTAAGCGGACTAAAAGTGGTGACACATTCCTCGGGAAATCACGCACAGGCAGTAGCTTTAGCGGCCAAGAAAAAAGGAATCAAAGCCTTTATTGTCATGCCCTCAAATGCTCCGAAAGTTAAAGTGGAAGGAGTTAAAAGCTACGGTGCTGAGATCGTCTTTTGCGAACCCACTCTTCAAGCCAGAGAAGCTGAAATGAACAAGATCAGAGAAAGAGAGAAGGCTGTCTTTATTCCCCCTTATGATCATGAAGACATAGTTCTGGGACAAGCTACAGCAGCCAAGGAATTGCTGGAGGAGGTTGTTGATCTTGAGATCTTAATGGCACCGGTAGGTGGAGGTGGATTATTAGCCGGAACTGCTCTATCTGCAAAGGCATACTCTCCTGCCACAATAGTTATTGGCTGTGAGCCAAAAATGGCCGATGATGCTTACCGCTCATTTCACTCCGGAAAATGGGTACCATCCACTAACCCCAAGACCTTGGCTGATGGATTAAAAACTTCTTTGGGGGAATTGAATTTTCGACTGATCATGGAAAATGTGGAGGATATAATCTGCTGCACGGAAGAAGGTATGATCAATGCAATGCAATTGATCTGGGAAAGAATGAAGATAGTAGTGGAGCCTTCTGCAGCTGTTCCCCTTGCCTGCATTCTTGAAAATGAAGAGTTATTCAGGAATAAAAAAGTTGGCATCATTCTCAGTGGTGGAAATGTGGATCTCAATGAATTCTTTGATCTATTGAGCACTAAGATTCAAAGTTGATCTACAATAAAACTTAGTCCGCCGTCTTCTCTCATCTTATACCCTATATCGTAGCAATAGTATATGGAATGACCATTTTCTTTCTTTGAGTGAGTATAGTAGGAAAAATCGAAACCTCTTTTACTCAGCTCTTCCTTATCGTTCAATTTGATGGTTTCAAGGCTAAGTTCCTGTAATACTCTTCTATTCCTTTTCAAGATACGATCTACCTTATAGATCTTCTTCTTTTCTGCTGCCAACCGCCTATTGTGGTAATTACTTCTACAAGCATCGCTGCAAAAAAGCTTATCGCTTCTCCCAACTACTTCAACACCACAATCCTTACAATTACGAGACATAGTATTAAGTTAGAAAGATTTTTAAAACTTGGCAAGTTTTAAAACGGAGTCTTGAGTCTTGAGTCTTGAATCTAGACTCTCTTTTGTGCCCTTGGATGAAATTGGGTGATAGCATCTTTGAGATACTGCCTATCAATATGAGTGTAGATCTCAGTGGTAGTGATAGACTCATGTCCGAGCATCTCCTGCACTGCCCTCAGGTCTGCCCCCCCTTCAACCAAATGAGTGGCAAAAGAATGTCGGAAGGTGTGCGGACTGATATTCTTGCTTATACCCGCTTTCTTTGCCAGCTCCTTGACAATATTGAAGATCATTACTCTTGAAAGAGCTGTCCCTCTTCTATTGAGGAAAAGGATGTCTTCTGATCCGGCTTTGATCTCCTGATGGTTCCTGGAGTGTTCCAGGTAGAAATTGATAAATTTTATGGCAGCGGATCCAATAGGGATCAACCTTTCTTTGCCCCCCTTTCCTTCTACTCTTACAAATCCTTCGTCAAATAGGATATGTGACAGCTTCAATCCTACCAATTCAGAAACTCTCAACCCACAGCTGTACAAACACTCAACAATTGCCCTATTCCTCTCCCCTTCAGCTTTGCTCAGATCGATCTCGGCGATCATATTATCGATCTCTTCTATAGAAAGTACTTCGGGAAGTTTCATTCCGATCTTTGGAGATTCGATCAGCTCTGTAGGATTGTGATCTACCACTCCCTCAATGATCAAATAATCATAAAAGGATTTTAAACCGGAAAGGATCCTGGCTTGCGTTCTGGCAGAGATTCCTAACTCACTCAAATGGTCGATGAACATACGAATCTCCTTCTCTGACAATTGAGATGGAGAAGGGTCCATTTCAACCATTTCCAAAAAGGTGATCAGCTTCTCTAAGTCTCTACCGTACGCATCTACAGAGTGTTGAGACAAAGACCTCTCTAACTTTAAAAAAGCCTGAAATCCTTTGCTGTAGTTCCTCAACTTCATGAATACAAATGTATACTTTTGAACAAGCAGATGGCAGTTGAACACATCCATATCATTAACGGTCCCAACTTAAACTTATTGGGAAGTCGCGAGCCTGAGATCTATGGGAATACAAGCTTTGAAGATTATTTGAAAAAGCTCAGAGAGGAATATGGTGATTCAATCAACCTCAGCTATTTTCAATCAAATGTTGAAGGGGAGATCATCAATGAGATCCAAAGGGTGGGAAATGACAACACTCCCATTTTGCTAAATGCAGGCGGATACACCCATACTTCAGTGGCCATAGCTGATGCTGTTGCAGCTATTAAGAGTCCGGTTTTGGAGATCCATATTTCCCAACCTGCCTCCAGAGAAAAGGAAAGGCACACTTCCCTACTCTCTAAGTATTGTCTGGGAAGTATTTCCGGACTTGGAATGAATTCATATCAATTAGGAATCGAATATTTTATTAAACATTATGAAAAAGACAAGCTTAATCCTTAGCCTATTATTTATCTTCAGTACCGCATTGTTCTCTCAAGTTGGAGAGCCTTTCCCTGATATTGATGTAGTTGACTTGAATGAAAAGGAATTGAACATCCCAAACGACAGCAAAGGCAAATTCACCTTGGTAGGAGTGGCCTTTTCCGAAGATGCCCAGAAAGACCTATACAGCTGGAGCCAGCCGGTATTCAGTATGTTCATGGATGAGAACAATCTCAACACTCTGGTTTATGACCCTAATGTGTATTTGATATTGATGTTCACAGGAGTCAATCAGGTAGCTTATAATAAAGCCAGAGAGCAGATCAAGGCAGGAACTGAAGAAAGTCTGAACGATAATGTTGTAATGTACAAGGGCAAGATGGAAGACTATCGGAAGAAACTAAAGATGAAGAACCGAAAGGAGCCCCATTTCTTTGTGCTGGATAAAGAAGGGACTGTCATCTATGAAACTAAAGGCAGATACAATAAAACAGAGCTGAACAAGATCGCTGATATGATAGAAGAGGAGTAGTGACCGAAGTTGGAAAGCAAAATATACTGCAGATACACAGCCAAGAAAGATGAAAAGAATTATCAAGACAAATAATGCTCCTGCACCAATCGGACCTTATAGTCAGGCGGTGATGGCCGGAAACACCCTTTATACTTCAGGACAAATAGCCATTGATCCAGAAAGTGGCGAGATGGTAGATTCTGATGTAGAAGCAGAAACCGATCAAGTGATGAAGAACATGCAAGCTGTCTTGAATGAAGCAGATATGGATTTCACAGATGTGGTAAAGAGTAGCATTTTCTTAAAGGATATGGATGATTTCCAAAAGGTGAATACTATCTATGCTAAATACTTCAATGAAGATGAGGCACCTGCAAGAGAGACAGTTCAAGTTGCAAGACTGCCAAAGGATGTCAGGGTGGAGATCTCTATGATCGCCATCAGAAAGTTTAGGAATTCACAAGGCTATTAAAAGCAGCCAATTGTTGTTTATTCAACTTGTTTGCTTTTTTCACTTCATACTTCGCATAATAGATCAACTCTCCAGCTTCCATCTTAACAGAGCAATCCTGGCCCAACTTATCAACCATCCCAAGCTCTATCAGATCGTCTGAAAAGAATCTAGTCCACTCTGAGATATTTCCTCTAGCATCAATACCGTTGACTGTTCGGATCTGATCCTCAATTGATAGTCCTGCAGCTTCTGCAGGAGAGGCAGGATGAACCATCAACACCTTGCCATCCTCATCACATACAAAACCCAAATAGGATTCATGATAATTATCTCTTCCTGATTTCTTTAACTCAAATCCAAAGTAGCTAAGTGCCTTTTTCAGGGAGCTTGTAAAGTCCATTGCTCCATTGACATATTTATTGAAAAAGCTTGTAAGGCTTTTACCTGCAAATTTTTCAACTGCAGACTTATAATCGGCCTCACTTACTCCTCTTCCCTTTTTAAAGTTTTCAGCGTAGAAATACCTCAACACATCATCAAAGGAAAATTCCCCATTGCTTCCTTTTCTGATCTCTGCATCCAGCATAAAGGTGATCAAGGCACCCTCTGTATAGATGGAAGATTTTCTATTGGGAACTCCACTTACATATCCATCCAACCAGGTATCGAAGGAGGACTCAGCCACCGACAAATTCAAAGTTCCAGGATTATTAAAATGTCGGTCCATCAGTTGGGAGAAGGTCTTGAAGAAAGACTCATCATTAAAGACTCCGGATCTATACAAGATCAGATCACCATACCATGTAGTGGCTCCTTCCGCCAAATATCCCAAGCGACTGTAATTCTCTTTACTGAAATCGTAAGGCCACATTTCTACAGGTCGAATACGTTTCACATTCCAAGCATGAAACAGTTCATGGGAGCTAACCCCTAACAATTCATCGTATAACTTCTTCGGATCCATCACCTCATAGGAAGGACCAAGAGCAATAACTGTAGAATCGGCATGCTCAACTCCATGATAGGCTTTATGCGGAAGGATCTGAAAGAGAAAATGATACTCTTTGAATGGGAATCCTTTGAACAACTTTCCCTGCTCCTGACTAAAGGCTTTGAAATCTTTGATCAATTTATCAAAGTCTCCTTTGATCAAGCCTTGAATCCAAACATAGAACTTACATCCACCAATAGAATATGTGAGCTGTTCCAAAGTTGGAGATGCAATGAAAGGTGAATCCGCTAGTTCATCAAAATCAGCTGTAACAAATGCGTATTTGCCTTTCGCCTTCATGGAAGTTGCTACTTCATAGGATTTAGGCAGCTTTAGTTTTATTTCACAGGCTTCCTGCTCTCTGCCTATTGCGTATAAGCAGCAATTTACAGGATTGACATATAGTTGATCTTCACTGAGAAAACTGCTTCCGGCATTCAATTCAAAAGCAAAGTAGTTATACTTGACGATCAACTTCTTCGACTTTGCTGTTCTTACTTCCCAGAGATCTTTGCTGAGCTTTTTGAAAGCCAACTCCTCTCCCTTCTCGTTGTATGCATCCCACTGCTGAATGTTCTTGGCGAAGTTCCCAAGCTCATAACGACCCGGTCGCCAAGCAGGAAGCTGCAATTGAACTGAACTTTCACCATTTAGGCTCATCTCAACTTCAATGTCAATATAATGTGAATTGGGGTTATTGTAAGAGAAGGTGTACTTCATAGCCTTTGGAATTGAGTTGCTAAATTAGGAAAGAAGAATTGGGAGATTGTCTTGATTGGTGGATTGTCTTGATTGTCTTGATTGATTGATTGTCTTGATTGGTGGATTGGTTTTACAATTATACTTCTCGACTCTAGATTCTAGATTCTATAAACTTGCATCCTTTTTCTATTTACATTTGGAGGATGAAGCTTATGGTGGATTTTTTACGATTGGTGAGATTCCCCAATCTGGTAGTGATAGCACTTACACAGTATGCCATTCGCTTTGGGATTATCTTCCCCTTTTTACAACAAGCCGGACTTGAGCTATATCTTTCAGAGAAAGTCTTTGCAGCTTTGGTATTGGCAACTGTATTAATAGCCGCAGCCGGATACATCATCAACGATTACTTCGATATCAAATTAGACTACCTGAATAAACCCAAGCAGATGATCGTAGGAAGATCGATCAGCAGAAGGTACGCCATGGCACTGCATATCGTATTCAACGCTATAGGTTTATTGCTTGCAGCTTATGTGGCCTATGTGATCAAACATCCAATGCTTATTCTCTTTCAGTTGATCTCAGCTGCCCTCCTCTGGTTTTATTCAGTGACCTTTAAAAAGCAGGTGTTCATTGGCAACCTGATCATTGCCTCATTGACTGCTTTGGTTCCTTTCACAGCCGGCTATTATGAAGTTGCAGTCATGTTCGATCATCTCCCCGACCTAACGGGCTTGCCGGAACAGGCCGGACTTCTTTCTAACTTGGGTTCCTTGCTCTTCAGCATTAAATATTTGCTTTATTGGGTGATAGGTTATAGTGCCTTCGCTTTCTTGCTAACCATCATTCGTGAGATCGTAAAGGATATGGAGGACATTGATGGTGACAAAGCTTTTGATTGCAAGACATTGCCCATTGTCTTTGGTATTCCACTAACGAAAAAAGCTGCAATTGCTGTGACCATTATTACCATTCTTTCTCTTGCTTTTCTTGAGTACATTCAGTTCTTAGGGAAAGACTGGATCTCCTTTTCATATTTCTTCATACTTCTAACCTTACCATTGATTTGGGTGTGTATTAGGATCTATTCGGCAGATAAGAAAAAACACTACTTCATCATTAGTCAGTCTATAAAAGTGATCATGCTGCTTGGAGTACTTTACACTGCATTGATCTACCTCTATTAAATTATATTGGGTCTCGAATCTAAATATCAGTTGATCTTAGGCTCTCAATCCCCTAGAAGGAAAGAGCTGCTTGAAAAGCTGGGGTACTCTTTTACCCAACGATCCTTGGATGCCGACGAAAGCTTCCCTAAAGATCTCAATCCCATGGAAGTTGCTGAGTATTTAAGTCGGAAAAAAGCGACAGCCGGACTGGATGAACTAAAGGATAAGGAACTATTGATCACCTCTGACACAACTGTTCTTTTAGGGAAGAAGATTTTGAACAAAGCTTCTAATACGAGGGAAGCCAAGGAAATGCTGAAAATGCTTTCAGGAAGGAAACATAAGGTGGTCACCGGAGTTTGCCTGAGCAGTAAAGAAAAAGCGATCAGCTTTTCTGTTACCACCAAGGTCTATTTCAAGAAATTGAAAGAAGAAGAAATTGATTATTACATTGAACACTATAAGCCCTTTGACAAAGCCGGAGCTTATGGAATTCAAGAGTGGATCGGAATGATCGGAGTGAAGAAGATCAAAGGTTCTTACTTCAATGTGATGGGATTGCCTTTGAAGGAGCTGTATGAAGAACTTAAGAAGTTTTGAGTATTTAGAGTACATAGAATACTTAGAGTTCCTGCTATATTTTTTAGTCTTTCATTTTTACTTTTTAGTTTCCAGATAGCTTTGTAGAATGATCGTCGCACTGATCTTATCTATATTCCCTTTTTCCCTCCTTTGCTTTTTGGTCGATCCGGCTTGTATCATACTATCGAGAGCTAATTTGGAAGTAAAACTTTCATCCTGACGGGCCAACTCAATAGAGGGGTAACGTTTCTTAATGAAATTTACCAAAGGAAGAATGCTCTTTTCCACAGCAGATTCTTCTCCACTCCATTTTCTAGCCTCTCCTATCACCACACATTCAATATCTTCTTTTTCGAACAGTTGATGAAGATAATCGTGAATCTTGCCGGTTTCAACCACATCCAAGGCAGATGCAATGATCTGCAAGGAGTCCGTAATGGCCAATCCACAGCGTTTTACTCCATAATCTAAGGCGAGGATCTTAGCCATTTGTAAATAGATCATGAAAACGGAACGACTGGTTAAATCGAGGTCCTCTTTCTGTTTCTTTTAGGTTGATTACTTCATTATCTGCGTCGTGTTCTAAGTACAAATAGAAGTCCTCATCCAATGCTCGGTCTAAAAAGCTTTTCTTTTCTTTCAAAGTAACCAAGGGGCGGACATCATAACCCATTACATACGCTAAGGGAACATGTCCTGCAGAAGGAAGCAGATCTGCCATAAACACCAGCTTCTTTCCTTGATAGTCGATAATAGGGATCATTTGAGCTTCCGTATGTCCGTTTGCATAGAAGATCTCAAACCAGTCAAAGTCTTCTTCTTCCACAAACTTCAATTGACCCAGCTCTTGCATGGGCAGAATGTTTTCCTTCAGAAAGGAAGCCTTCTCTCTATCGTTTGGCTCTGTTGCCCATTTCCAATGATCTGCATTCGACCAGTAGGTAGCATTTTTAAAAGTAGCTTCATATTTCGTTCTATCCTTGTTCCATTGGATCCCTCCACCACAATGGTCGAAATGCAAATGAGTGAGAAAAACATCGGTGATATCATCTGGATGAAAGCCATAATGTTTCAAAGATTTCTCTAGACTATCATCCCCGTGCAAGTAATAATAGCTGAAGAACTTCTCACTTTGCTTGTCGCCCATTCCATTGTCGATCAACATCAAGCGGTCACCTTTCTCGATCAACATGCACCTCAATGCCCAAGAACACATATTGTTGCTGTCGGCAGGATTGGTCCGCTGCCAGATAGATTTGGGTACCACGCCAAACATGGCGCCTCCGTCTAATTTGAAATTACCTGTATTTATTGGATAGATTCTCATAATTCAAATTTCATATTCAAGCCTCAATCTACAAAGAAATACTAGATCAAAGCATCAAAATATTTGATTGTTTATACGACTCTTTAAGGTCACTGAGTCACCCGACTATGTCGGACTTACACGGAGAAGGCAATGAGGTTCACAGAGAGGATTCTAGTCTATTTGTTTCTTGTTTCTTGTTTCTTGTTTTACAAATACTTCTCTTCAATCATCTTCACATGATGCATCTCATGGCCCACGATCACATAACCGATCTGATCAACACCTATCTTTTTGCCATTGGCGGTTCCGCTTCTGCCTAGCATTTCTGCATCCATACTTCCAAAAAGATCAATGGTGGATGCTCTCAATCTCTTCAATTCTTCCAGCAACGATTTCATCGTCCTTTTCTCAGCCTTGCTTTCAGCCGTATACTCATTGTGATCGAAGCCGGCGATCTCATTTTTCTCCCCTCTTGCAAATGCTAAGGCTCTAAAGCAAAAGATCCTCTCCGTATCTATTAGATGCTGCAACACTTCTTTGATGGTCCACTTGCCCTCTTCATAGGCATAATTGCCTTTCTCTTCAGAGATCATTACCAGGGTCTTTAATGCCTCATTCAAGCTAAATGGTAGAAGATCGATGAGCTCACCTTTAGGGATTCTCTCAATGTATTGTCTGTAATATTCAGGGTAGTTTGATGCGTCCATTTATCCAATTGGGTATTTAATCCACAAATAATAAAAACTAAAAGCGTAAAGAAAAAGTAGTCCGGCCTTTGCCAGCCAGTGCTCAAAACGATTAAAAATAAGCTTTTGATCTCGCTTGACCATCCGGTAGATCAAAGAAGCTAAGACAGGTGCTGTAAGAAAAGATATGGTTGTTGCGAAATCAACCAACTGCTTCATATTCTCCAATTGGAAGATCAAGACAAATAAGGCACCGAGAATCGTTATTAAAAGCAGGGGAATATAAAGATCTACTTTAACCTTTGTATTTGGGTAATGCAGGTCAAATGCTTTCTTCAACACCCTTGGATATGCATCCAAGACTGTTAAGGTTGTAGAGAACATACAAGTTAAAGCTGCCAATGCTACAAATCCAAAAGCCCAATTACCAAGAGTTTCTGTATACATTCCAATGATCTGGCCTGCGAAAACAGCTCCTGATGAAGATAAACCCTCCTCCCCTCCTTTCAAGATCAGCGCTCCCAAAGCAACAAAGGCTGCTGCTAGAAAAGTTGTTCCCCAATAGCCAACTTCAAAGTCAAAGGAGGCGGTTTTTAGAGTAAGACCTTTGCTCTCTTGCTTCTTTGCCAATGTCCATTCTGAATGCCAAAGGGAAATATCCAAGGGTGCGGGCATCCATCCAACAAGGGCGATCAAGAAAAAAAGATCCACATCCTTAGAAAAATCAAAATCTGAATGAAAACTAAGCTCTTGAGACTGGGACAATAAAGCAGCTAGGAGGGTAACCAAAGTAGTTATGGTCAAAAGAATGATCACCATCTTCATGGTTCTATCCAACAAATGATATTTGCCTACAAGCAGAATGAGTCCGCAGACCAGAAGTATAAATGCGGAGATCTGCCACAGAGGCAGTTCTATCCCAAAAATGGATGCAAATACTGAGGCTGTTATGAGGGTAACAGCAGCTTGAACCGCAAACATGGTGCTTATAGTCACCAGATAGAACAAGGCCATTGCCCAGATACCACTTTCATGAAATGCCTCAACCAAACTCTTGCCTCTAGCTGCAGCATAAAGTGGTCCTGCCTTAAAGAAGGGATATTTGATCACATTGGCCAGTATTACAACTAGGATCATGATCAGGCCATAAGAAGCGCCTGCTCT
Organism: Bacteroidia bacterium; assembly: GCA_030429925.1. Classification (GTDB taxonomy): domain Bacteria; phylum Bacteroidota; class Bacteroidia; order Flavobacteriales_E; family Vicingaceae; genus UBA1494. The sequence continues at coordinate 16,218 of JAUIGQ010000027.1, forward strand.
AGTCGATTGAACCAAATGCGACACTCCAACTGCTGCTCCTGCATAGAGTAGCCCGGGACCAAGTCGGCTTAAAAAAGTGTTCAATGTGTTAGGATGTAGTTCATCATCAAACTCTGATTATCTGAACTCTGAAATTCTGAACTTAGACTCTTCCTATCTTCTTGCTAAACTCAATATTGAGCTTCTCCAGATCTGCTTGAATAGAATTGAAGTGCTCTTTCACCTGTCTTCTATTCTTGTTCAAAGGGTAATTGGCCACTCGATTGATTAGCTCAAATCTTTTGTCGACGATCTCATCCACAATAGACTCCATCTTTTTTACTTCTTTGGGATCTGCCTCTAAAGTTTGGAAATAGGCATCTTCGATCAATCTGTTGGTGTGCTCCTTGATCTGCTTTTTCAACTCTCTTTTATTGGACATAAGTAATAATCTTGAGTGCTCTAAAATAAGAATAATACTGCCTTTTTCAACTCACATTCATCTATGTGTAAATTTGCCACGTTTTGTATTCAATAGTTGATATAGAAGCTACTGGCGGAAACAGTAAGATCGGGAGGATCACTGAGATAGCCATTTACAAATTTGACGGTCGGCAGGTTGTTGAAGAATTTAGCAGCTTGGTAAATCCTGAAAGAGATATTCCGCCCTATGTGCAAAGACTAACGGGCATTAACAACAAAATGGCTGCTAAAGCCCCTCTCTTCAGAGATATTGCAGAAGAAGTCGATCGGATCACAAAGAATAGCTGCTTTGTGGGTCATAATGTAAAATTCGATTACAGCTTTTTTCAAATGGAGTTTGAGGCACTGGGCTTTGAGTATAAAAGAGAAAGGTTGTGCACCCTGCAACTCAGTGAGCATTTGATCCCTGAAGCTCCGGCATACGGACTAGGGAAACTTTGTAAATCCCTTGGCATTCCATTGGAAGACAGACATAGAGCTCAAGGAGATGCCCTCGCGACTGTCAAACTTTTCCAACATTTATTGCAGCTCGATGGTTCTTTAGATGTGAGCAAGATCAAGAAATACAAAAGAAAGCCTTAATGGAAGAGCAACCCTCAAAGTTCAAGCAATGGTTCAAACGGATTGGCCTTGCAGGTTTCTTCTTCTTTTTGATCAAAGGATTGATCTGGCTTGCGGTATTCTATGGAGCTGCGAATTTAGTCAGCTGCTAATTGAGATCTATTTAGGTCACTATAGTTTTGGAGGATAATAGGATTGCAAATTACATCGAAGTGCTCAATTACTTTTTCACTAACTTCCTAGTTATCACTTCCCCATCATTGGTTCTGATCCTTAAGAAGTAAAGACCTGACTTTGAACCTGAGGATAGGTTGATCTTGGTTGAAGAATTGAATCGTTCACTTTTGATCAACCTCATTGAAGCATCAAATAGCTCAACATTTCCTGATATCCCTTTCTCAGACTCTATATAGATCTCATTTTCAAAAGGATTTGGATAGATAGAGAGCGTACTCACTTCTCTTGCCTCCTCAATACCAATATACTTCCCTTCCGAAACGAAGAAATGATCGATCCCGGCTTCTAAAATATGTTTAGCGCCACGATCTGTAACTTCAAACTCAATATGAGCCAAGTCTCCTTTATCCATATAATCAGAGACCTTGATATCATTCAATTTCCAAGAGGCTGCTTGTCCCCGCTCTGCAATTGTATCTACATAAACCCTATTCCCGGCAGTATCAATCAAGGAGATGTGCATTTGATCATTTGGCTGATCTCCTCCATTGTAAAACCATGTATAAAAGACCAAATAAGGCTCAATGTATGCATCTAGATCAAAGAGCGGAGATCTAAGGATAGTTGTTTCATCCACTTCAAATGCATCTGCACTTCCTACACCATTTCCGGTTAGCATTGCTTTTCTTCCACAATCTGAATCTACGTCAGCTCCGGGATTGGCGACAAAAAAGCGATCAACTGTTCCTATTGGATCTGCAATGGTCCATGCACCTGCTATCTCACTTCCACTTACTGACCAGCCCTGATCTACCTCAAAGAAATCTTCGATCTTCTCCTCTAAAATATAGATGTTGGTATCGTTGTTACAGTCATAGTCAATTGAATTAAAACATCTGTTCTCGTAACCCCAGGCACCCATTCGAAGATTATATGTGCCGTATTCCAATTGTCTGAACCTTGCGATCCCATTGGATGCAGAGCTCACAGATGCAGTGGTATCCCCATTCTCAACTCTCACCACTATATCATTCAATTTTCTTTGGTTATTATCGATCAACTGACTGACGAGTCCGGAGGCTGAATCTTGCATAAGAACTGACAATCTTTCTGTTTGTCCCGGTCGCATTTCCACACTATCCAAATAAACAGGAAGATAGCCTTTAGCCTCAATGCTCAAAGTGTAATATCCATCTCTCATCGAGCCAAATTCCGCCTTTCCAACAAGGTTGGTTTGTTTTGTTTCTGAAGTATCCAAGATAACTCTAGCTTGAGAAAGTCTATTGCCTTCACAATCATTCACAAATACTTCAAGGAAAGATGCTCTTTGGTAGTTTGGTCTTAGAACGAACAATCCTTCTTGCATATCAGTGGCTAGGATCAATCCTGAAGGAAGGAATGGGTATGCACCCCAGTTTCCAAAAAAACCATTACCACTGTAATCAGGAGAGGTATCGAAATAACCAACTTCCACCAAAATGTCCGGATTGGAGGCATCAACAATGGTTACACCTGCAGTATAATATGAAGTGACTAAAAAGTCGTTCAGCACATGTGTATTGTGAGGAATCACATCTGTTGTGTTTCTAGTTCTAATGCGATCTCTTTCAAATGGAGTAGCAGGATTTGACACATCATAGGCGGTTATATAAGCTCCACTAACCTCATCTGTTGTAAAAACCGTGTTACCATCATCTGAAAGCCAAGTATTGTGGGTGAAGGAAGAGGGGGTGGTAATACTTCCGATCAATCTTGGATATTGCTTATTGCTGACATCCAATATGATCATTTTCCCATCATTTACCGCACCCCCAAAAAGGGTATCATTCCTTACATATCCATCATGCAGGTACAAAGAATCATAGTTACCAAGCTCTCTTGGGTTCTCAGGATCTGTATAAAGATCAAGGAATATAGTCCCTACAGAATTGGGTAGGCGATTATTTGTCCCAAAGATGTAAGCAACCCCATTGGAATCGATCCATAGGTTATGGGCTTTCTGAAGAGGTAAGCTGTCACCGGTGTAGGAACCAACTTTCCTTACTGAAGCGGGTAAATTATTTAAATCATAGATCTCTAAACCAAACCGATCTTCATTTACAACATAGGCATATCCATTCCATGTTTTGATGTCTCTCCACAAAGTAATGGCAGAGGTATCGGAATAAATCAGATCAGGACTAGCGGGATTTTGCAAGGAAATAACTGAAAATCCATTCCCTCTTCCAACCAAGGCGTATTCTGTTCCGTTAGAATCAACATGACCCCAGACTTCATTTGTATTGACAACAGATGGATTGATGAACTTAAAATTCCCGACGGAATCAATATTCAAACGAGCTTGTGCATATAGTCCAATTGTGCTTATTGCACAAAAAACCAGCAACAAAGAGAGTTTCATTCTAAACATCTAACAAAGATACTTGAAAGGAAACTCTTAATTATCAGATCAGAAGAAATAAGAGATATTGATCAGGGCATTGGTAAATACATTCATCTGAGCAAGATTTACTTTATCATCAGATGTAATGAATTCGGAAGTACTAGATCCGTTGATAGGTGTGGTAACGGTATTATCAGAAGTAGTTCCGCCAATTGTAGAATATTGAAAAACAAGTCCCAACTCAGTGCCCACACTAAATCTTTTGCCTAGAAAGTAGTTCAATCCTGCTCCCCCAACCATGCCAAAACCAAATCCGCCGTCTTTCTTAATGGTTCTTTCCACTTTTTCAGTACCTGCCTTTGAAATGGTTTCTTGATCTACTGTAATATTTTCTTTTCCGATGAAAGTTAGATCAATTTGTCCGAAAATATAGGGATCTAGACGATTTGAACTTTGGAGGTGCTTCTCTATTCCTCCGGATATGTTCAGACTGAAATTTCCATAAATAGAATCCTTGGTTACTAGGGTTTGCCCAACACTATCTGCTTTTTCATTTAGAGAAGCTCTCAAGCCAACCCCAAGGCCCATCCTCAATACAAGATCATCTTCCAAATAGTATCTAACAAAGAGCATGTTCTGTCCCAAATTAGCTTTCGGACTATTCAATTGAATATTATCGATAAGGCCTGTAAGAAGTATGGTTGTCCCTACATTTCCCGCCTTTGGGAAATATTCATGAGATTGATATTTAGAAGAGCTGGAATCTTGTTGGGCAAAAACTGTGGTGAACAATAAAGAAGTAATTGCCAATATTTGGATTTTGAGTTTCATTGAAGTGGGATTAGTTCTTTGGTCAAAAAAACAGAAATATTCACTACTTATTGCTCAGCTGCTGAAAGATTTATTCTCCAGCATGGGTACAAAACTGAACTGACCGTATTTTTCTTCCTTGACAGAACCGTCTTCCATTTTTGTCAGTCTCAGCATCTGCTGGCTTTCTCCACTACCAAGAGGAATGACAAGAAATCCACCAACTTTCAATTGATCGATCAGCTTTTCCGGAATCCTAGGAGCTGCAGCGGTAATTAAGATCTTGTCGAATGGCGCAAAGGTTGGAAGTCCCTCGAAGCCATCTCCAAAAAAGAACTTTCCTTTGTATTTGAGCTCCTCCAGGATCTGCTTTGATTTCTTGTGAAGGGAACGATGTCTTTCAATACTGTGAACCTTCGCTCCCATTTCGATCAAAACCGCCGACTGATATCCACTACCCGTTCCGATCTCCAATACTTTCTCACCCTTGCTTACCTCTAAAAGTTGAGTTTGAAATGCAACGGTATAAGGTTGAGAAATGGTTTGATCCGACCCTATTGGGAAAGCTTGGTCCTTATAGGCAAAGTTCACAAAGGCATTGTCCATGAACAGATGCCTGGGTATGGCATTGATAGCTTCCAGAACATCTTCATTGTCGATTCCCTTTTCTTTTAACAACTCGACCAACTTCTTTCTTAATCCTTTGTGTTTGTAGCTATCCATCATGATTGACAAAGGAACAAAAGTAATTGAATGTCGAGCTATTTCTCTTCTTTCTCTTTTTCAATAGTAAAATGTTGACAATGCAGTCATTTTTTTAATTGTCAGGCAGTTTCAGTGGAGTACTTTTGAAAAAAAATGAATATGCTGAAAATTGGTGTTTTAGGAGCCGGTCATTTGGGAAAGATCCACATTAGATTGATCAAGGAGATCGATGCTTATGAACTAGTGGGATTCTACGATCCAAACAAAGAGGCAGCAGCTCTGGCTTCAGAAGAGTTTGGAACCAAGGCCTTTGACGATATGGATGAATTGATCGAAGCTTGTGATGTGATCGATATTGTGACTCCTACCCTGTCTCATTACGAATGTGCCGTAAAATCCATCAGAAACTCCAAGCATATCTTCATTGAGAAACCAATTACCAACACAGTTGAAGAGGCAAAACACCTGATCACTCTTGCTGAGGAAGCCGATGTAAAAGTGCAGGTAGGACATGTAGAGAGATATAATCCTGCCTTCACAGCATCAAGACCCTACATCAAGCATCCTATGTTCATAGAAACCCACCGACTTGCTCAATTCAACCCCAGAGGAACCGATGTTTCTGTGATCCTTGATCTGATGATCCACGACCTGGATATCGTCTTAAGTATTGTAAAGAGCAATGTAAGAAGGATCAGTGCCAGCGGAGTTGCGGTAGTCAGCGACACCCCGGATATTACCAATGCCAGAATTGAATTCGATAATGGTTGCGTAGCTAATCTTACAGCAAGCAGGATCTCACTTAAAAATATGAGGAAGACCAGGATCTTTCAAAAAGATGCTTACCTATCAGTAGATTTTCTTGAAAAGGAATCGGAGATCGTTCGCATGTCAACAGTTGAAGGAGAACCCGACCCCCTTTCTGTAACCATTGACCTTGGTGAAGGAAAGGGTGTAAAGGAGATCTATTTTGAAAAACCCGATGTTGAACCCAACAATGCCATAAAGGATGAGCTCTCTGCCTTTGCAACTGCAATTCTCGAAAATTCAACTCCGGAAGTAACCATTCATGATGGCTATAATGCCTTGGACATTGCCCATAAGATCATTGAAAAGATAGATTTTGCTAAAGAAAATCTAGTCTAGAGCAATATTTAACATTTCTTTGCGTTGCCATTTATTGATCGAACCTTAAATGAAGCACTTTTACTTTCTACTGACCACCCTTATGCTTCTTTTGCTTATGTCCTGTAAAAAGGATGAATTAAAAGCAACTGTTCCTGCCTATCTGAAAATTGACGAGATCAGTGTTCAGATCAATAAGCCTGAGGAAGGAAGTGCTAGCTCTAAGATCAGCGATGCTTGGGTGTATGTTGATGATCAATTGATCGGTGCTTTTGAATTGCCAACCGTTGTTCCCATCTTAAAAACAGGTCCTGTTAAGATATCTGTCAGAGGCGGTGTCTTTAACAACGGCCTTTCCAATCAGAGAATTGTTTATCCTTTCTATGAGTTCTTTACTCTCAATTCTACTATAAGTCCCGAACAAGAATTAGAACCTGACCTAGTTGTTGGGTATAAGGATCTTACGAAATTTAATGAAGACTGGTCAGGTGAAGATTTTGAACAAGGGGTAAACTTCATCAACAACAGTAGAAGCGACACCAATCTGGTGAGGACAACTGATCCGGGAAAGATCTTTGAAGGAAGTGCTTCAGGCGCCCTCTTTCTTCCAACGGGAACTACCTTCGCAGAGGTCTATTCCACCAATATCACAAACATTCCTAGAAACGGCACGGCTGTATATATGGAAATGAACTACAAAGCAACTCACGATTTTGCAGTGAGCATTTATGTAGAGAATCAATTAACCCAATATTCAGTTATCAATTTTCGCCCTACTAGCGAATGGAACAAAGTTTATATAGACTTTAGCAAAGTATTTTCTACGCTCTTTGATGCATCCAATTATAATATTGCAATTGGGATGTCTAAATCATCCAGTGAGAATGCCGAATTATTGATCGACAATGTTAAACTAATGCATTTTTGATGGGTGGACAGATGAATAGAACCAGATTGAGGCTACTATATATCCTTTTGGATTTTTTAGCTGCCGCCGCCGCATGGTTCCTTTTCTTTCGATTTAGGAAGGTTTACTTAGAGCCCGGTAAATTCGGATATGATGTTCCTATCGAATATGATGATAATTTCTTTCTAGGACTAACTCTGATTCCCACAGCATGGGTATTGCTGTATGCCTCCACAGGATTTTATAAGAATGTATATAGAAAATCCAGGCTAAACGAGCTCATCCAAACCTTTATTACCACTGTATTAGGTTGTACCCTTCTCTTCTTTATTTTTATTCTGGATGATGCCATCAACACCTATAGAGACTATTATCTCTCTTACCTCTACATCTGTTTCTTCCATTTCTTCATTACCTATTTCTTTCGATTCATACTTACCAATAGAACGGTTAAAAGAGTACAGAGCAGAGAGATCGGTTTTAATACATTGATCATCGGCTCTAACGAGAACGCTCTTTCACTATACCAAGAGATCCAGAGCGAAAAGAAGTCTTATGGAAACAAGTTCATTGGCTTTGTAACCGTAAATAAAGGAAGTGATTACATCTTGGAGGAACACCTTCCCATGCTTGGCAATTTTGTGAATCTGAGAAGGGTGGTTGAAGAACATCATGTAGAAGAAGCCATCATTGCTATAGAATCTTCAGAACACCAAAAGCTAGAATCTATCATTGCAGTGTTGGAAGGATTAGATGTGATCATCAAGGTGATTCCGGACATGTATGATATCATGTCGGGCTCGGTTAAGATGAGCACCATCTTCGGAGCACCTCTGATCATTATCAACAGAGAGATCATGCCTCCTTGGCAGCAGACCATAAAAAGACTGTTCGATATCTCTGCTTCTCTCTTTGTTTTGATCGTCTTCTCCCCTGTCTTTATTGTAGTTGGTTTGATCGTGAAATTCACTACACCCGGACCGATCATCTTTGCCCAGGAACGAATTGGCATTCATGGAAAGCCGTTCAACATCTTCAAATTTAGATCAATGTACACCGATGCTGAGAAGCATGGTCCGGCTCTTTCCAGTGAGAAGGATCCAAGGATCACCAAATTCGGTCGCTTTATGCGAAAAACCAGACTGGATGAGATCCCTCAGTTCTTCAACGTATTGATCGGTGATATGTCTTTGGTTGGACCGAGACCGGAAAGACAGTACTATATCGACAAGATCGTAGAAAAGGCATCTCACTATAATCACTTGTTGAAGGTGAGACCCGGAATTACTTCCTGGGGACAAGTAAAGTATGGCTATGCCGAGAATGTGGATCAAATGGTAGAGCGACTGAAATACGATATCCTTTACATTGAGAATATGTCGCTTTATGTGGATGCCAAGATCCTGATCTATACGATTCTCATTGTCTTGAAAGGAAGCGGAAAGTAGAGCAAGAGGTCAGAGGTCAGAGGTATTAGCAAAATTCTTCTTTCTTTTTTCTTTCAATTAAATATTCCTTTTCAAATCTAAATCAAGACTCTATTTTTGCAGCTCATTTCAATTCAATAAATCAGATGAAGAAAGTTGCGGTAATAGGAGCGGGAACAATGGGTAATGGAATTGCTCATGTATTTGCTCAATTCGGATATAGTGTAAATCTTATAGATCTTTCGCAAGATGCTCTTGACAGAGCTTTGGGAACCATTGGAAAGAACCTAGACAGAATGGTAGCTAGGGAAAAGATCTCAGAAGCAGACAAGAAGAATACTCTTGACAATCTGACTACCTATACCGCAATGCAAGAAGGTGTGAAAGGCGTTGACCTTGTTGTTGAAGCAGCTACTGAAAATGTGAATATCAAGCTGGATATCTTCAAGCAGCTAGACGAGATCTGTGATGATCACACTATCCTATCAACCAATACATCCTCCATCAGTATTACCAAGATCGCTGCAGTGACCAATAGAGCAGATAAGGTGATTGGAATGCATTTTATGAATCCGGTTCCGGTGATGAAATTGGTAGAGATCATTAGAGGTTATGCTACTTCTGATGAAGTAACCAAATTGATCATGGATACTTCCAAAAAATTGAACAAAGTTCCGGTAGAAGTAAATGACTACCCCGGTTTTGTTGCCAATAGGATCTTGATGCCAATGATCAATGAAGCCATCTATTCTCTTTACGAAGGAGTAGCCGGAGTTGAAGAAATAGATACTGTTATGAAATTGGGAATGGCTCACCCAATGGGTCCATTGCAACTG
>JAUIGQ010000028.1 GCA_030429925.1 Bacteroidia bacterium
ACCTTTACTTCCTTTGCCTTATAATGATGATAGTATTTTGATTTCTCTAGTTGTTTGTTGAATAACTTAAATATGATATCGCCTACCATGTGTTGAGGGAAGGGGTCTAATATGCAAACATCTAAAAACCCATCAGTTACAGAGGCTGAAGGAGCGATCCATGCATTATTTCCATACTGACCAACATTCGCAATATTGATAAGGAATGCCTTGCGATCCATTTTTTCTCCATCCAACTCCAATTGATAGTCTTCAGAACTAAAGCTGAAAAATTCATGGGTGGAGACTTGCATATAACTCAACAAGCCCCTTTTACCAAAGTCGGCAAACCGTCTTCCAACCAAAGCGTCAAATCCCATTCCTACCGTTGAAACAAAGGCTTCTCCATTCACTGTTCCGCTATCGATCAATTGATGATCGAAACGATTGATACAATCAACAGCATTCTTTAGTCGCAGAGGAATTTTCATATGTCTGGCGAAGCCATTACCTGAACCCATGGGAATCACGCCCAAACTAGTTTCTGTTCCTATGATCGCCTTTGCAACTTCATTGATCGTTCCATCTCCTCCTACAGCAATAACAGCCTCCAGTTTATTTTCAGCAGTTTCTTTTGCTATTTCAGTTGCATGAGCTGCATATTGGGTGAAACTTATGCCATAATCGAAATTGGGATCCAGCATTTTTTTAAGACTATCAACAACCTTTACCTTTTTCTTGATTCCTGAGATAGGATTAATAATGAAATGGATCTTTCGCTTGGCCATTAGGGGGTCAATTGATTGTTGATCAAGGCCTGTTGATATTGTTGGATAATAGCTTTGATCTTGTTTTCCATTCGTAGCACTATCTCTTTTTCTTCAGTTAGCAGGTTATTCTTTAAAAGAGGATCCTGATGGTATTGATACAGTGCAATTGGTCTTTCACCATCAAACTCCAATACATAATCACTTTCGATCAATTGATAGGTGTCATTGATAAAGTTGATGGCAAAAGGTTTAGCATCTTCGTCGAACAGAGAATTGCCAAAAGAGATAATAGGACTCTCAATATTCAGATAGTCTATCACTGAGGGAAATATATCTGCTTGTTGAGCAAGTCTTTGAACTCTTCCTTTATTAAAGGAGTTCTTCTTGTAAAAAACAAGAGGTATGGAGTAGATCCCAACTCTGCTTCCATATTCAGCAGACATACTTTGCGCAGTATGATCTGCGGTAAAAATGAACAAGGTGTTCTCAAACCAATCAGTTCCTTTCGCTTTTTCAAAAAAGGATCTTAGGGAATGATCGGTATAGGCTACACTTTCTAAGATAGGCATAGAACCTGAAGGGAATTTGCCTTCGTATTTTGCAGGTATGGAATAGGGGTGATGAGAGGAAAGAGTGAAAATGGTAGCAAAGAAAGGCTGCTCTCTATTGTTTAGATCTTCTGCAATGAATTGAAGGAAAGGCTCATCATAAATTCCCCAATTCCCATCGTGGTCAGCCTTATCAGGATATTCATTGAGTCCAATATACTCCTCTATGCCAGCAATTCTTGAGTATGCATCAAAGCCCATGGTGCCATTTGCTCCGCCGTGGTAAAACATGCTTTGATAATTGTATTCACTGAGAACAGAAGCAATACTTTGGATCTCATTTGAACCAAAATTGCCGGAAATGTAGGAGTTGTTCATCAAGGAAGGAATAGAAGAAAGAATGGCCGGCAGAGCCTCTATCGACTTTTTACCATTTGCAAAAGCATTCTCATAGACTAGACTTTCGTTAATCAAACTATCTAGAAAAGGAGTATATGACTCTTTTCCATTGAGGCTGCCTATGTATTCTTTTGAAAAACTTTCAAGAATAAATAGGACAACATTTTCCTTTCTCTCTTTTGATAAGCTATCTGACTGATAAAACTTCAAGGGATCAAAGAGAGCATTTAGCTCTTCTTCAGACTTGTAGTATTCTTTAGCTTCAAGGGGAGCTTTGTTGAAGGTCTTGATCAATGTAAAAGCCGTGTTCACTACCAATGGGATATTTGCCGCTTTGGTATACTGACTAGCTTGCATAACTGATAAAGGCTTGTATTGGAGACCACCTCTAAATCCTATTCCCCAGAAGAGAATGGTTGGAAGAGCAAAAGCCAGTAAAGGTAAGATGGATAGCTTGGGGAGCTTATGCTGCTCAGTTTTAGAATACAATTTCATGGTGCCCCAGATCAACAAGCCGGCGATGATAAGAAGGTACCAATAATCAAGAATGAATTGAGGTGCTAATGATATTAAGTCTGCTCCTATACCTTTAGTAGTAAAAAGATCAGAGGTGGTTCGTTTGAAAGTGAATTTAAAGTATTCAAAATCAATAACATTAGCGATAACCGCAAGAGCTGAGCTGATCCCAAAGCAAACTTCTGTGATATACTGTCTTCTATAAAAGAACAAGAAGGCAAGGGCGAATGGAGTATAGAGTATGGAAATGCTCATCCAGTCGAAGCGCACTCCTCCAAACCACAACATAAAATCAAGGTCTCTGAAATATCGAAAGTTGAAAAAATAGAAGAGTAGGCGAAGCACTGAGAAAAGCAGCAGTGCTAAAAGCAGTTTGCTGAAAAAGGATCGATAGATAGTGATTACCGATTTCACGAATGCAAAAGTACTTTATAGTAGCAAGAAGCAAGAAGTAAGAGGAAAGAAAAATAGAAGAAGATCAACCTTCTTCTTTTAATTGGGAATCTTCAGCTGCTTGAGCAATAGTGCAGTCACCACAATCATGATTGCTCACCGATTTTCTAAAAAAACGAACAAGGTAAACTAATGCACCTACCGCTAATAGAATAACTATAATTTCCTGGATTCCCATGCTGTTGAAAAATCGACTTTTAAGTACCTCAAAGTTAGTCAAATTCAGATATCTTTGCTCGCTACACCATCGATAGATCCCGCTAAAAATATGTTTGCCTACGATAGAAAGTACCTCACTGATGAACAATTGATAGACCTTTATAAGGCCATCTTGAAACCTCGAATGATAGAAGAGAAGATGTTGCTGCAATTAAGGCAAGGAAAGATTTCCAAATGGTTTTCAGGCATAGGTCAGGAAGCTGTAAGCGTTGGTGCTGTACAAGCATTGCAATCAGATGAGTATATCTTACCAATGCATCGGAATCTAGGGGTTTTTACAGGCAGAGGAATATCATTGGGAAAATTATTTGCCCAGTTTCAAGGGAAGGCAAGTGGATTTACAAAAGGAAGGGATCGTTCGTTCCACTTTGGTTCTAATGAGCATCATATAGTAGGTATGATCTCTCACCTAGGCTCTCAAATGGGAGTGGCAGATGGAATTGCTCTTGCAGAGAAGTTGAAAGGATCTTCTAAATGTGCTTTGGTCTTTACCGGAGATGGAGGAGCTTCTCAAGGCGATTTTCACGAAGCTTTAAATGTTGCAGCAGTTTGGGACCTACCGGTGATCTTCGTGATTGAGAACAATGGCTATGGACTTAGCACACCCTCCAGAGAACAATTTAGATGTGCACAATTCATTGATAAGGGCGTTGGATATGGAATGGAAGCCCGACAAGTGGAAGGGAATGATGTTTTAGCGGTTTACAATGCTGTAAAGGAAATCTCAGATGCTATTAGAGTTCATCCAAGGCCGGTCCTATTGGAATGTATGACTTTCAGAATGAGGGGGCATGAAGAAGCTTCAGGTACTAAGTATGTTCCAAATGAGCTAATGGACCATTGGGCAGCAAAGGACCCTGTAGTGAATTTTGAAAAGTATCTAAAGAACTTGGGAATACTAACAGAAGAAGCAGATGCCTCGATCAGGACTGAAATAAAGAATGAAATTGAAATCGGACTTAAGGAAGCTTACTCAGAAGAAGAAATAGTTGCCGATGTCCAGAAAGAATTAAAGGATGTATATGCTCCTTTTGATTTCCGAGAAGAAGAAGCTGCTTCTTCCAGGGTGGAAATGAGAATGATCGATGCTGTGAAAGATGGTTTGGATCAGGCGATGAAGAAACATGATAATTTGATCTTGATGGGTCAAGACATTGCTGAATATGGTGGAGTTTTCAAGGCAACTGAAGGGTTTGTTGAGAAGTATGGAAAAGAGAGAGTAAGGAATACCCCATTGTGTGAAGCAGCGATCTTAGGGACTTCTCTAGGATTGTCTATCAATGGGTATAAATCCATGGTGGAGATGCAGTTTGCAGATTTCGTATCGGAAGGCTTTAATCAGATCGTCAATAATTTGGCGAAGATCCATTATAGATGGGGGCAAAATGCAGATGTTGTGGTGCGAATGCCCAGCGGTGCAGGTGTTGCAGCAGGACCTTTTCACTCTCAGAGCAATGAAGCCTGGTTTACCCATGTTCCTGGATTGAAAGTAGTTTATCCCTCTAATCCAAGCGATGCGAAGGGATTGATGTTGTCAGCATTTGAAGACCCAAATCCTATTATGTTCTTTGAGCATAAGGCACTCTATAGAAGTTTAAGTTCTGAGGTTGCAGAAGGATATTATAACGTTCCATTAGGAAAAGCAAAGACTGTAAAAGAAGGAAATGAGCTGTCCATCATAACATATGGCATGGGGGTTCATTGGGCAAAGGAACTAGCAGACAATATTGAGGCAAGCATTGAGGTAATTGATCTAAGAAGTCTAGTTCCACTAGATTGGGAGTCGATCTATTCTTCTGTGAAAAAATGCGGGAAGGTATTAGTGTTGCATGAAGACACTCTATTTGGTGGCATAGGAGGGGAGATAGCTGCTGGAATTTCAGAGAATTGTTTTGAATACCTGGATGCTCCGGTAAAGAGAGTTGGGTCTTTAGAAACTCCCGTACCCTTTGCTAAGAATTTAGAGGATTGCTTTTTGGCAAAAGTAAATTTTGGAAAAGCAGTTAGCGAGCTCATAGACTATTAAGCTCAGCATCATTAGACTGCTTTGCTTTCAAATTAATATTCAGTAAAAATTCATAGAAAAACCTTTGTTCTCATTGGATAAATAATTTTTTTAGTTATTATTGTTAGCATTAATAAACATGGACAATAATGTCTTTAATCTAATTCTTTAAAAAATGAAATTAACTACCCGTTTAACAAAAGTTTTAAGCCTTGCGATTATCGCAACAATGATTGTGTCATGTGCTCAGTCAGACCAAGTGGTTAGCAATAGCTTGATCCAAAAGAGAAAGTATAACAAAGGTTTCTACCTAGCTAAGAGCAATAAGGCAGATAAAGTAGAGAATAAAAAATCTACTGCTGTTGAGCACAAAGCTGAGGTTGCTGAGTTTGCTAACATTGCTGAGTCTTCTAACGAAGTTCAATTGCAAGCTTCTGTAAACAACACTCCAGTTGTTGAAGCTATTGAGAACAAAGAAGTAAAGGCAAAAGCTACAAATGAAAGAGCAAAAGAGATCATCATTACTGATGCTGCTCTGAGCAAGAAAGCTGAGAAAGTGATCAAGAAGGCTGAGAAAAAGTCTTTATTGAAAGCTGCTATCGAAAATCCTGATTCACCTTCAGCAGCAGCTGCTGCAGCTGGCGGTAAGAGTCAAATTACTGCATTGATCCTTTGTGCTTTGATCGGTACGTTGGGAATCCACAGATTTTACCTAGGATACATCTGGCAAGGTGTTGTTCAGTTATTGACTGCTGGTGTTTGCGGAATCTGGACTTTGATCGATTTGATCAGAATCATCACTGGAGCATTAGGACCTGCTAGCGGAAGCTACTCTAAGACTCTATAAGATAGATTCATATGTCAGCTAGCTTTAGATTTAAATCTAAGTTAGATTATTTAAAATTGTTGGGATGGCTTGCCATCCCAACTGTTTTATGGATACTACCTGCCGACCATTTCGACGAAGGACAAAGCATCAGCATTTTCGCTCTCATAGGTATAGCTGATGAACCTTA
Organism: Bacteroidia bacterium; assembly: GCA_030429925.1. Taxonomy (GTDB): domain Bacteria; phylum Bacteroidota; class Bacteroidia; order Flavobacteriales_E; family Vicingaceae; genus UBA1494. Next base: position 5,906 of record JAUIGQ010000028.1, read on the forward strand.
TATCTACTCAACCGGCATGACAAGAGCAGTGATGCACTTGATGCATTTTGATTTTGAAGGAGCTGCTCACTACAATAAACTAAGTTTTATTGTTCTACCCTTTCTTTTCTTGGTTTGGCTAAAATATGTCCTTGCAATCTTTGGGATCAAGATATTGAAGTTCCTATAAAAGCTTAAAACAGTCCCAGCCTCTATTTCTCAATATTTCCATTTGTGAGACAATCTCACCAATAGGATCAATGCCGGTACCTCAATTAAAGGTCCAATTACCGCGGCAAAAGCTACTCCAGAATTTAGTCCGAAAACTGCAATTGCGACTGCAATTGCTAGTTCGAAGTTATTTCCTGCTGCTGTAAAAGAAATAGCCGCTGTTTTATCATAAGTAGTTCCGGTGGCCTTGCTGATGAAAAAGCCTAACATGAACATTAAGGCAAAGTAGATCAAAAGAGGAATCGCGATCAATACAACATCTTTTGGGATCTCAACAATCAATTCCCCTTTTAAAGAGAACATCAAGACAATTGTAAATAAGAGAGCAATTAGGGTAATTGGTGAGATGGCAGGCAAGAATTGATGGTTGTACCAATCTTCCCCTTTTAGTTTAGGAAGGATCTCCCTGCTTAAGAGTCCTGCAAGAAATGGAATTCCCAAATATATCCCAACGCTTTTGGCAATTTCAACAATAGAGATATCTACAATACTGCCCTCCATTCCAAAATATGGAGGAAGGAAAGTAATATATATCCATGCATAGAAGGAATAAGCAAATACCTGGAAAATACTGTTTAGAGCAACTAAGGCGGCTCCATACTCGCTACTTCCATCTGCAAGGTCGTTCCAGACCAATACCATGGCAATACATCTGGCAAGACCTATCAAAATGAGGCCTATCATATATTCAGGGTATTCGGCAAGGAAGATAATGGCAAGGACAAACATCAAAATAGGTCCTAATATCCAATTGAGCAGAATAGAGATGGAAAGGGTCTTTGTATCTGCCATTACCTTAGGAAGTAATCGGTAGTTCACTTTGGCAAGAGGAGGATACATCATTAAGATCAGTCCAATCGCAAGAGGAATGTTTGTACTTCCACTTTGCATCTGATTAATACTTTCTGCCATAGAAGGAAAGAAATAACCTAATCCAACACCAATGGTCATCGCAAGAAAGATCCAAAGAGTTAGATAGCTGTTGAGGAAGCTTAGTTTTTTCAATTCAGATTCAATTTAAATGTTTGAATATACATAGAGGAGTTCCGATGCTATTTGGCTGCAGCATTCGTCATAGGCCTTAGATTCACTTTCAGTTCCATCAGCCCATTTAGGATCTACATAATAGAGTGGGATGGTAATTTCAGTTCCCGGCACATATGGACAATTCTCTCCGGCATCTGAGCAACACATTAAGGCAGCAAAATGGTCAATGCCTTTGACGGGTTCAGTATGCAGTTTTGAGAAAAGGTGAATTGTTTTTCCTTCACCAAGATGAATATAGTAGGTGGGGTTGGATGGGTGCTGGTCTGAAGTTACTTCAAAACCTAGTCGTTCCAAAGCAGAGATGACATTTGGGTGACAAGCCGTGACCTCTGTACCGCCTGAATAAGAATGAATGCTTTTATTAAACTCATGGCTGAAGAACTCCGACCAAAACTGAGCGAATTGAGATCTGCGGGAATTGTGGGTGCAGATAAAGTTCAGGTGGACAGCTTCTCCTTTTCGGCTCTTATCTTGAAGATAGAGGACTAAACGATCAAGGATTGCTTTCCTATCTTCTGATAGAGATCGGTTCTTTATTCTATCTAACAACATATCTTGGGACTAGCAGCATCCACCTCCTGGGGTACAGCAGGAAGCTTTAGCGTTTAATTCACTGAGAGCTACCTTTTCTTTCTTTTCAGGAATGCCGCAACGGTCTTTGGCAAGGCAATCGGTTTGTTTGTTCTTAAGAATAAAGAACTGACCGTCGTGATCCAGGTCGAACTTACCTATGGTACCCGATTGATATTCAACTTCAATGGGATCATCTTTCAGCTCTAATTTTGATTCAGACAGTTCAACGATAGATAACATCTTTTGAGCCTTTAATCGATGGTCGAAATCTTCAGCCGTATACAATTGAAAGTTGATCTTATCTTCCTTTCTGATGGTTCCTCCGCAATCGATAAAATGCTTTGTGATCTGTCCGACTTCTGTAATATGATAATGAGAAGGGACAATCTCGCCGTTTTCAAGTTTAAAGTCTACTTGATCAAGATCAAGCAGCAGATTTTTAAATTCCGATAGTCTCATATTTTTTGTTTTTGATATTGCAATATTGCAATGATTGATTTAAAATTTTAGCAACAGTCTGTGTCCAAGTCAAGCAGATAGCTATTGAAAAGGGAGTTTAGGTCTCTTTTCACTTCATCCCATTTTTTTCGATCGATACAATAGCACATTCTCACACCGGAAATAGTACCTTGAATGATACCCAGCTCCTTTAATTCTCTTAGGTGCTGGCTAATGGTAGCCTGAGCCAAACCTATCTCTTCAACCAGGTCGTTATTGATACAGGTTTTGCTTTCGAGCAGATAATCGATGATTGCTATTCTGGCAGGGTGCGCAAAGGCTTTGGCTGCAAATGCCAATCGATTTTGCCTCTCGGTGAATAAAGTCGCTTTCGTTGTTCCCATAGTTACATTGCAATATTACGATGAAAGTTTTAATAGAACCTAATTCTCTTTGAATTTTTGTTCTAATATGAGTAATTATAGTAGGAGGGGGGACTATTCTTTGGTCAACTCATATTTCATTCCCATCTGCTCAAATTGCATCTGACCTTCTTCGGCATTGAAGGTCATTTTTAGTTTTGCAGCTTCATACTGAAATTGATTGGGGCCGATTGCTTCCAGAGCAAATGATGGCTGACCAGTGGCTTGAGCGTAGAGAATATTGCCTTGATGACTTATGGTGATTTTAAGTGGAAAGGTTGGTGAAGAGTATACTCCTAACAATGGTTTGAGATCTTCTTCAGTTAATTGAACTGCCTCATGGTATTCAGGAAGGGTATATTCTTTATTGAAATAAATACTCAATACTCCTATCATAATATCATTCACTGCTGTTCTCTGAGCATTGGAAGTATAGGCGATGCTAACCTTCTCCTCAGGAAAATAGAAGGCATTGGAGATGAAGGCATCTATACCACCCGTATGTCCATATGCATTCTTGTCGTAAAAGGGTACTGGAAATATTCCCAAGCCATACCGACCTTCTAGTTTCATCATGCTATCAAGACTGCTCTGTAAAACAAGCTCTTGATTGAAAAGTCCATCTAAGAATAGATTGAGATCTGTTGGAGTGGAAACAATTCCACCTGCTCCTAGGGGTATCGACATATCTGTTTCTTCTGACTTGATCCATGGGTTCCCGGGAGTGTAAGAGTGAGCCTCATTCTTCTCACTCTCAATTTTATCCCCGTAAGCTGTGTTTTTTAACTCAAGTTGATCAATGATCTGCTCTTTCAATAGTAATGGGTAACTCTTTCCACTAGCTTCTTCCAAGATGAAAGTGAGCAAAACATAATTGGAATTGGAATATTTGGTTTGCTCTCCTGGCTCAAATTCTCTTTCATAAGAGGCAATCTTTTCAATAAGTTCTTTCTTGCTCATTGGATTCACCATGAAGTTCAAATACTCTTCATCATTGGTAAAATTGTAGATGCCACTCTGATGTCTTAATAAATGCTCTATACTGATCTTCTCAGCTGAAGGGATCTCTGGATGGAAATCGGAAAGTTTCTGATCTAAATTCAGGACTTCTTTTTCAACTAGTTGCATGATCATGACAGCGGTAAAGATTTTACTAATTGAACCTATGCGGTATTGTGTCTCATGATTGGCTTGAATCCCTTTTTCAATATCAGCATAGCCAATGGACCTCGAATAAACTTCCTTTCCATCTTGAAAGAGAGAAACACTTCCCATGCTGCGATGGTATCGATCCAACCTATCAAAGAGACTATCCATTTTGCTTTGATCGAAATCTTGAGCAAATAGATTGAAAAGAACTAATTGGAAAAGAATGGTAAATAAGTTTCTCATAATGAGGGTGTTAATTTAAAATATTGTGTATTCTAACTTTATATATGGGCCTAATGAGCTTAAGCTAAACTCATTAGTGTCCTCAGCGCTATCCCCAAGAAGGTAAATAGAGCGATATGAAGCCCCAATTTCAAATTGGAACTTAGACCAATTTATATAGTAGTCCGTTTCCCAGATCAAGCTATTATATTGAAGGGCTACGTCTCCTCCTTCATGAAAGAAACTATTAAACTTTGGAATATAAGTTCCGCGAACGGATGTTTGTAAGCCACTCTTTTCATTGAGGTCTAATTTACCTCCGATTCCCAAATAAGGATAAGGAAGGGCTTGCCTTTCAAATTGTTCAAAAACTTCTCTTCTTTCACTTTCCGGACTAATTTCTCCGTCTAAATATATCGTGAAATAATCGTAGACCAATCCACCTATAAACCTTAGTTCTCCTTTCTCCCATTTTCTTAAATGATACCTATATTCCAGCATCATTCTTTGATAAATAGATGGAGAAAGGTCAATGCCCGATCGCCCATCGATAATAGTTCAATATTCCTGTCGATCGTTTTTTTGCTATAAAAGATCAGTCGGTCATAGTTGAATTCAATAAAGTGTTTTCCATTAAATCCAAATGAGGAGTAAATTCCGGGAACAGAAAAGTTGTTCATACCCAATTGTTCCCATTCTAGAATGTCTCCGTTAACTTCAAATTCCCTTACACGAATATGTCCGTCTAGGGTAAAAGCATGCTTATAGGCTAAACCCAATTTTACTTCAAGTTTTTTTGATTGCTCTGTTGATTGAGAATGGAGCTTTTGAATGCTGCTGGCAAACAGGACTAAAAGAATTGAAAATATGAGCTTCATAGTTATGCTGATAGTGCTCTCTTTTTGATCATGCCTCCTTTCGTATCTTTAATGCTATGCATGATAATAAATGCCTTGGGTTCTATCTTTTCAATTTCAGTATTGAGTTTGTTGATCTCTAATCTAGTGATTACGGTATAAACTATATCTACATCCTCATCATCTCCTTCGTATACCATTCCTCTTTTTCCCTTGTAAATGGTCACTCCTCTCCCCATCTTCCCAATGATCATCTTTCTGATATCCTCACTATGGTTGGCAATAATGGTTACTCCAATATATTCATCTATACCTTCTATGATAAAGTCCAGGGTTCTAGATGCCGCCAAATAGGTGATCATGGAGTATAGTGCAATGTCTACTCCAAGGAAGTAAGCTGCAGCCAAAAAGATCATCACGTTGATGATGATGATGACATCTCCTATGGTAATACCAAACTTCCTGCTTAAGAAGATGGCTAGCACTTCCGTCCCATCAATTACTGCTCCTCCTCTCACAGAGAATCCAATTCCCGCTCCGAGGAAGAATCCGCCAAATACTGCTACCAGTAAATTGTCGTTGGTTACATTGGGGAATTCAACCAAGGCCAATACAAGAGCTAGCCCACTTATTGCTAAAACTGTTTTCACGGCAAATCTCTTTCCCATGATCTTATACCCTAGAATGATAAAGGGCAAGTTGACCAACACAACAAAGAACCAAAGTGGGTAGCCACTGATGGCCGAAATCAATAAAGAGATTCCTGTTGCTCCTCCATCTATGAAGTTATTAGTAAGTAAAAATCCTTTGAACCCAAAGGCTGCGGAAAATATCCCAATGCTGATCAAAAGAAAATCTTTGAAATTCCTTCTAAGCATGATCTTGAACTCTCTATATGCTTTTGCAATGCGATAATTAGAGATATTCACGGGAACTTTTTGCTTGCTTCCCTTGCCGGATTCTCTCTCGAGCTTGCGAATAATGATTGATGCCCAAAAGGGATTCATATTGATTGTAATTTTAGCGGAAGTTACTAATGAAATAGAGAATGTTCATGTATCTATCTATTAAACGATAGTTCATCTATTTAGTCGTTTAAATGCTTGCTGAATAGTTATCAAATGTTAAGTTTTTAAATAATTGACAGAGAGTTCAACTATTTTCTAATTTTGTCGTAAATCTTGTATAAGAAATTATCTAAATAGATTTTGTTTAAGTATCTGAATACTTTATTTCATCTGCTGCTATCTTTAGCAGGGTTCATTCTTTTCTCTTCAAGCGGAACGGCCAAGGACATTCAATCAGATACTTCTTTTACAGAAAAATGCGCTTTTCATCATAGTCATAGTTTTTACTCTGAATCTTCCTGTGATCTTATCAAAAAGGGCAGTTCTGATCAGCACAAAAGCTTACCCTTGACTCATGAGGACTTTATTCTTGAGCTAGGAGAGAAAGAGAAAGAAAAAGAAAAGGAAGAAGATCGAAAGTTGGAGAACCAATTGGATGGTCCCTCACTATTTCTTTTGCAAGATCATCATTCCTACCAATTCTTATCTGATCATTATTGCAGAATTGATCAGTATGTTCCAAAGGAATATCCCATTATAGCCCAAAGAAAATATCTTTTCTTTGAGGTCTTTCTAGTCTGATTTTCATTTTCTTAATGCCTCAGAGGCATTATTGCTATATGTTTCTTCTTGAAGCACAGCTCCCTAATTGATCACTTGGTGATCATCTTCTCATATCCTATATAAATAATATTAAAAATGAATTCAATTAAATTGATAACGAGCATTTTGCTCTTACATCTTCTTGCATCCTGCAATCATCACAATGAACATCAGGGACATTTGGATAGTACTTTTCTAGTAAGCAGTCCTTATAAGAGTGACACTTCAATAGTAAAGTCATATGTATGCCAGATCCACTCCTATAGACATATAGAACTTCGTTCACAAGAAAAGGGCTATTTAACCGGTGTATTTATCGATGAAGGTGACTTTGTCAAGGAAGGAACTTTGCTTTTTCAGATCATGCCAAGCCTTTATGAGGCGGAAGTTGCAAAGGCTGAAGCAGAAGCACAACTTGCCAAGATCGAGTATGATAATACAAAATCGCTTGCAGACAGTAATGTAGTATCTATCAACGAATTGTTAATGGCAGAAGCAAAACTGAATAAGGCCAAAGCCGAATTGGATCTTGCCAAAGTTCATCTTGGCTTTACTCAAGTTAGAGCACCTTTCGATGGCTATATCGATAGATTCAGAGTAAGGCCAGGAAGCCTTGTGGATGAGGGTGAATGGTTAACCAGCATGTCGGATAACAGCAAAATGTGGGTGTATTTCAATGTACCTGAAGCAGAATATCTGGACTACCAGAGTCAGATGATCAATACCGACAGCACCATGAATATTGAACTGCTCATGGCCAATCAGAAGATATTCTCACATAAGGGAAGAGTTGAGACCATTGAAGCTGACTTTAATAGCGAGACAGGTAATATTCCATTCAGAGCAACCTTCCCAAATCCAAAAGGTCTGCTAAGACATGGTGAAACCGGAAATGTGCTTATTCAGGAGCCAATTGAAAATGCATTGATCATTCCTCAAAAAGCAACTTATGAGGTCCTCGATAAAAAATATGTCTTTGTTGTGGATGAAGACAGTGTGATCCGACCTAGAAATATAAAGATCGCTTCTGAACTCCCACATCTATTCATCATCGAAGAAGGATTGGATGAAAATGACAAGATCTTGATAGAAGGATTGAGAAAAGTAAAGAAGAACCAAAAGATCAAGTTTGAAATGATGGAACCCAAAAAATCCATCAAGAACCTTGATCTCTATGCAGAATAGTAAAAAGAAAGAAGATGTTTAAAAACATAATACATAGACCTGTATTGGCCATTGTGATCTCTCTGATCATGGTCTTTACCGGCAGCTTAGCTATCAAGCAGTTGCCAACGTCTCAATTCCCTCAGATTGCTCCAACAACCGTTAATATATTTATTGCCTATCCTGGCTCTAGTGCGGATGTACTTGTAAAGTCTACCTTGATAACAATTGAGAATGCCATTAATGGTGTTCAAGACATGAGGTATATAGCTACAGATGCCACAAGTGCGGGTGAGGCTACCCTGAGGGTGATCTTTGAACCCGGAACTGATCCAAATGAGGCTGTGATCAGGGTTAAAACCCGAGTAGATCAGGTAATGCCTCTTCTACCTGAATTGGTGCAAAGGGAAGGGGTGATCATTACTCCCATTCAGCCAAGTATGCTGATGTATATCAACTTGTACAGCAAAGACAAGGATGTTGACCAAAAGTTCCTCTACAATTATGCAAATGTGAAGATGATACCTGAGATCAATAGGATCAAAGGTATTGCTAGAGCTACCATCTTGGGTAGTAGAAAGTATGCTATGCGTATTTGGTTGAACCCTGATCGCATGAGAGCATATGATATCTCAACGGATGAGGTGATGGAAGCTTTACAAGAGCAAAGTATCATTGGAAGACCCGGGAGGTTGGGAAGAAGCTCCGGGATCAAAGCCCAATCTTTAGAATATGTGCTCACTTATAAAGGAAGGTATAATGAAGCAGAGCAATATGAAGACATTCTTGTCAGGGCAAATTCAGAGGGTGAAAGTGTTCACCTTAGAGATATTGCTAAAGTTGAACTGGGAAGTGAATTCTTCGATATCTATTCTGATCTGGATGGATATCCTTCTGCTGCCATCGTCTTGAAACAAACCTTCGGAAGTAATGCTTCTGAGGTAATTAAGGAAGTTAAGGAGACCTTGAAAGAAATGGAGACCGAGTTTCCGGAAGGAATGGACTACAAGATCAGTTATGATGTTTCTAAATTCCTTGATGCCTCTATGGATCAGGTGGTTCACACCTTAAGGGATGCTTTTATCCTTGTCGCCTTGGTAGTATTCCTCTTTTTGGGCGATTGGAGGTCTACTTTGATCCCAATCCTTGCTGTGCCGGTTTCACTGATCGGGGCCTTTTTCGTAATGCAGCTTTTCGGTTTGTCGATCAATTTGATCACTCTGTTTGCATTTGTTTTAGCTATTGGAATTGTAGTGGACGATGCCATTGTGGTAGTGGAGGCTGTCCATGCGAAAATGTCTGAAGAACATTTGTCTCCCTACAAAGCTGTTAAAGTGGTCATGAAAGAGATCAGCGGAGCTATCATTGCCATTACCTTGGTAATGGTTTCAGTCTTCTTGCCAATCTCCTTTATGACTGGTCCGGTTGGTACATTTTACCGACAATTCTCCATTACGATGGCAAGTGCCATTATTCTTTCTGCAGTTGTGGCCTTGACACTCACACCAGTGCTGTCTGCAATGATCTTGAAGCCTCATAATGGAAAAAGGAAGAAGTCTATTTTAGATAGGTTTCTAGATCAATTCAATCGATTGTTTGAAAAGCTTACCGGAAAATATGTAAAGCTTCTTGACAGGATCATTACTAGAAGGATCATCACTTTCGGGATATTGATTGCTTTTGCTATGGGTATCTTTTGGCAAGAAAGCATCCTGCCTGCCGGATTTATTCCCGGAGAGGACCAAGGAACTATTTACGCCATCATTCAAACACCACCCGGAGCAACTCTTGAAAGGACAAATGATATCTCCAGAAAATTACAGGCGATCTGTGAAGAGGTAGATGCTATTGAATCTGTTTCTTCTCTTGCCGGATATGAGATCATGACGGAAGGAAGGGGATCCAATGCGGGTACTTGTTTGATCAATTTAAAAGATTGGTCTGATAGGGATCAAACTGTTCATGAGGTAATGGAAGAACTTGAGGAGAAGTCGAAAGACCTTGGGGCCATTATTGAATTCTTTGAGCCACCTGCAGTTCCCGGTTTTGGTTCCTCTGGTGGTTTTTCTCTAAGACTATTAGATAAAACAACTTCAACCGATTATCAGGAGTTTGATAAGATCAACAACGATTTTATGGATGCCCTGGAAGCTAGGCAAGAATTGAAGGGCCTTTTCACATTTTTTGCAGCTAACTATCCTCAATATGAACTGGAGATCGATAATAAAGTTGCGATGCAAAAAGGGGTTTCTATTGGAGATGCTATGGAAAATCTGAACATCCTGATCGGTAGTACCTATGAACAGGGTTTTATAAAGTTTGGGCGATTCTTCAAAGTATATGTTCAATCATCTCCTGAGTTCAGGGCCTTGCCTTCTGATCTCATGAAGCTCTTCGTGAGGAACGATCATGGAGAAATGGTGCCTTATTCCTCTTTCATGAAATTGAAAAAGACCCAGGGACCTAATGAGATCACGCGCTATAATATGTACAACTCAGCATCTATAAGGGGGCTGCCAGCTAAAGGGTATACAACTGCTGATGCCATTCAGGCAATTAGAGAGGTTGCCAAGGAAAAGTTGCCCAGAGGCTATGATATCGCATGGGAGGGTCTTTCTTACGATGAAGCACAGAGAGGCAATGAGGCCTTATACATCTTTATTGTGGTACTCATATTTGTTTACTTGGTACTAGCTGCTCAATACGAAAGCTTCATCCTTCCTCTTGCAGTATTGCTCTCCCTCCCTTTTGGGATTTTTGGATCGATGGCACTCCTCAAGTTCATGGGACTGGCCAATGACATCTATGCTCAAGTCGGACTGATCATGTTGGTTGGTTTGTTGGGCAAGAATGCCGTGCTGATCGTAGAGTTTGCAGTTCAAAGACATCATCAAGGATTGTCAGTTAGAGATGCTGCAATTGAAGGAGCAAAGATCCGTTTCCGACCTATTCTCATGACCTCTTTTGCATTCATTGCAGGGTTAATTCCATTAGTGATAGCAAGCGGACCGGGTGCAATTGGCAATCAAACAATTGGAGCATCTGCCTTAGGTGGTATGCTGCTGGGTACTGTCTTTGGGGTAATTATCGTTCCCGGGCTATACTATGTGTTTGGAAGTATGATAGAGGGAAGGGATATTATTAGAGAAGAGTACGATAGTCCCCTTACAGAAGATGATAATCACGAAAACATAAAACTAGAATCATGATTTCAATATTCATAGATAAAGTTAAAAGCTACAGAGGCCTTGTGGTGATCTGCGGCTTCATGCTACTTTCAGTCGCAGCATGTAAATCAATTGAGCCACTGGAATCGGAACTGGTGAAGGAAGTTCCTCCAGCTTTCCAAGCCAGCGAGGATAGCATGAATACAGCTCAAAAAGATTATAAACAATACTTCAAGGATCCCTATTTGCTGGCCTTGATCGATTCAGCTATGGCAAATAATCAGGAGCTGAACATTCTATTGCAAGAGATCGATATAGATAAAGCTGAAGTAAGAGCGAGGAAAGGGGAGTATTTGCCTTCTATCGGATTGGAAGCAGGTGCCGGTGCAGAAAAAGCAGCTAGATATACCAGAGATGGAGTGGTGGAAGCCAATAATGAGATCAGGGATGGGAAGGATTTTCCCGAGCCTTTGGGTAATTATATGTTGGGTGCTTATGCTTCTTGGGAGATAGATGTTTGGAAGAAGCTGAGAAATGCTAAAAAGTCAGCTGTGCTTGAATATTTAGCTACCACTGAAGGTAGAAACTATATGAGGACACTCTTGATCTCAGAAGTAGCTTCTTCTTACTACAGGCTAATCGCCTTAGATAATCAGTTGAAGATCGTAAACCAAAATATTGAAATCCAAATGCGGGCTTTAAAGATCGTTAAACTGGAAAAGGATGCGGCTCAGCTAACAGAACTTGCAGTGAGAAGGTTTGAAGCAGAGGTTGCAAAAAGTAGAAGTTTACAGTTCAAGATCCAACAGGATATTGTTGAGGTTGAGAACCATCTCAACTGCGTGGTTGGAAGGTATCCTCAAAAGGTGGAAAGAACTGATGTTAGTTTTGAAGATATGGACCTCGACTCAGTTTATGTTGGAGTTCCTTCTCAGTTAATACAAAACCGACCGGATATCAGGGCTTCTGAGTTAAAAATGGAAGCTGCTCATTTGAATGTGAAATCAGCCAGAGCTAGCTTTTATCCTTCTTTAAGCTTTGATGCAGGATTGGGATTCCAGGCGTATCAAGCAGCTTTCTGGTTTCAAAGCCCGGAATCAATAATCTATGGTCTTGCGGCCAAGATGATGGCTCCATTAGTTAATAGGAATGCGATCAATGCTGCCTTTAATGCCGCAAATGCCAAGCAAAAGGCGCTCTTGATCGAGTATGAAAGAACCGTCTTAAATGCCTTCATTGAGGTTTCTACAAAAATGTCGAAAGTTCAAAACCTTCAAAGTGAGTATAAAATGAAGGAACAGCAAGTATCGGCGCTGAATCGTTCTATTGATATCTCAATTGGGTTATTTAAATCTGCTAGAGCAGATTATATGGAAGTTTTGCTAACTCAAAGAGAAGCTCTAGAGGCCAAAGTAGAGCTAATTGAAACAAGACAAGAACAACTTGAGGCTCAAATTGAGCTATATCAAGCATTGGGAGGCGGTTGATTATTTGGGGAGTTGGACCTTTAGGGTTTACTCCCCAAATTTATTCACTATGGCTTTTTCCACTCTTAAGATCAATAGGAAAGAAAGTAAGATGATCCATAAGATCCCTATGGTTAATTCCACTCCAAGGGAGAATGAAAAGATAAATCCAACAGAGGAAAAAGACATACTCGCTAAACCAAACAGCAACATGAGCTTGGCTGAATATTGTTGTGCAAATTTCCAGTGTTGAAGATCCTTCATTGAGCGTTTGGTCCTGTAGCCATAAATATAGTTGGGCTTTTTGGGTGGAAGCACCAATAAGATCAAACCGGCAATTACGATCACTATCCCAAAGATCATTGGAATACTTGAAAGAGGTTCAGTTGTAAGTTTCTCAATCATTCTTTACAGACCTTTTAAGTGGTTCGGCATTTAATTTAAGTTCAGTTTCTTCTTCTTTGTCATTAACTATTACCAAGTTGATCATCTCCGGCTCTTCATGCATCAACATCACATAATCACAAAATGTTGCCCCTTCTGAAAAGTTGAGCTCATTGACCTTTAGAATCTTTGTTCCTGCTTTTAAGCCTTCTTCAAAGGCTGTTGTTTCTGTAAAAACAGAATTGATCAGCAATTCACTGCTATCGGAGGTGCCAACATAAAAGCCAAAGCTTTTAAAGTTTTCAAATTCTCTGTCGTATTTCTGAAAGTATACCTTTTGTCCTTTCCAATCTATTCCCACCTTCATTTTTTGAAGCACTTGATTTCCCAGTATGTCACTGCCACCTATCTGGATCTCAGAATCCGACAATTGAACATCACCAATGATCAAGGAATCACTCATGCATATTTTTCTTTCTGCAATAACAGCCTCTCCCAATAAACCTGACTGTTTAACACCAATGATTTCGTGTGAACTCTCAATAATATGATGATTCTCAAGCTGATGAAAATGATGCTTTGAAAGGTCCAAGCCGCCATTTGAGCCATAGTCTAGGGTGATCTTTGAAAATGTCAAGGATCCCAAAAGAAGTTCGAGTTCAATATTGAATTGCATATCGCTCTTAAAAGGAACTTCTGTAGCATTTTCCATAAAAACAGTGGGTAGCTCATTCAATAGACGGATCTCTTCCTTTTCAGTGTCGATCAACCAGCTCATATGCCGCATTAGATTGGAGCCTATGATCCCATCTATATTATAACAACTAAGAACAGGGTTCTTTCTAAAATCCCCGACAAATGCAGTCTGACCAATAAAATCAACTCCACCTATCACTACGCTGTCTACCTGAACATATAAGACCTCGGAACGATTATTATCTGAATCGATAATATCACCTTTACTGATCACCTTAAAGTTGTTGCTTTCTTGCAGTTCCTTTGATATGCTAAAAGGAGCCCCGGTATCAAATAGGAATTTGTATTCTTTGCCATTGACCGATACCGGAAGAAAGATCAATCTATTTCTCTTCTCTATTTTGACGATTGCACCTTTTGTTGTAGATGATACACTACCCATTTGCAATGCCTGAGGTGGATGAACTAAACAAGATGTTTGACTCAGGATAAATCCAATCGCAAGGCTGTAAAGAATATTTGTGAGCTTAGTATTCATCTTTTAGTTCGCTTAATTAGGCCTTCTTTCCATTCTTCTTTCAGAAGTTCATACCAGTTGTGTGGCTCACCTTCATAGTTAAATTCCTCAACGAACCGAAGCCCGGCTTTCTGAAGTACTTTGTTGGAGGCTGTATTCCGGCAATGAGCTGCCCCACAGATCTTTTCCACTCCTAAGATATTAAAACCGTAACTAACCGCAATGAGTGAACTCTCTGTTGCATATCCTTTTCCCCAGAATTTTGGAATAAGTCTGTAGCCTAGATCATAATAGTTCTGATGACCATTAGTTAGCATACTTTCTAGCTTTAAACCTGACCATCCCATGAATTCACCGCTTTCCTTTTCGATAATTGCCCACCTTCCAATTCCATTTTCTTTATACTGACTTCTTATGGATTCAATTATTGGGTAAACTTCTTCCTTTTCTTGAAGTTCTTTCACTTCTAGAAATTCATGCACCTTTGGATCTGAATCCAGTTGAAAGAGTCCGTCTGCGTCTTCTGCAGTAATCTCTCGGAGAATAAATCTTTCTGTTATGATAGGTAACTGAAACATAGGTTGTTAAAAATAAAGAAAAGACCCTATTATCTTCTTCAGAAAGTGAAATTGTAGCCAATGTTGACCAAGACAGGGAAGGGGGGAGTTACATCAGAGATGAGGGGATCGTTGTTCAATCGTCGAACATCATCTTTATAATCTGCAGATCTTGATGGAATTATCAATCCAAAATCCCAGTAACTCCCTGGAAGTTTTTTCGAATTCAATCTCAAGCCGGCTCCCAAGGATAAACCGTAGTAATTCTCATTGTAATTAGATGCTCCATCAACTACTATGGTTGCGTTGGTTCCATACATCATTGAGAGATAGAACTGACTAAATCCTTTACCGGGAAAGAAGTTCTGAACTCCTATATTGATTCCCGGATCATTGATGTAATATCCAACTCCCAAGAACACATTGAGCCCTTCCAAAGATTCTCCAAACCCACCATAAGCTGCTTTCATTCCCAATCCTCCATAGTGCAAGCCCAATCCCATACCAAAGGAAAAATGCTTGTCG
The DNA here is from genome assembly GCA_030429925.1 of Bacteroidia bacterium. GTDB lineage: Bacteria > Bacteroidota > Bacteroidia > Flavobacteriales_E > Vicingaceae > UBA1494. The sequence continues at coordinate 20,970 of JAUIGQ010000028.1, forward strand.
GAATGAGAGGTTTGCAACTTTGTTTGCGAAGAATCCTGTGCCCATAATCCCGATAGGGTGAGAAACGAAAAGAGAATTATCAGCGCTATTGATCTAATGGATGCCATCCTTTTCAAGCTAATTTAGCTATGAACTACCAGTCCAATAAGTAGGCAAATACGAGCGGTGCCACAATGGTGGCGTCTGACTCAATGATGAATTTGGGCGTGTCTGCATCCAGCTTGCCCCAGGTGATTTTTTCATTGGGAACGGCTCCGGAATAGGACCCATAACTTGTGGTTGAATCTGAGATCTGACAGAAATACGACCAAAATGGGGTTTCTTCTCTTTCCAGATCTTGATAGAGCATTGGAACTACACAAATTGGGAAGTCACCTGCAATTCCACCACCGATCTGAAAGAATCCCACTCCTTTGTTTTGAGTGTTTTCTGTATACCAATCGGCCAGGAACATCATATACTCTATACCCGACTTCATGGTGGATGCCTGTAGCTCACCTTTGATACAATAGGAAGCGAAAATATTTCCAAGGGTAGAGTCTTCCCAACCCGGAACTACCATGGGTAAGTTCTTTTCTGCTGCTGCCAGCATCCAGGAATTCTTCGGATCGATCTCATAGTATTGTTCTAACACTCCGGATCGTAAGAGTTTAAAAAGGAATTCATGAGGGAAGTATCTTTCTCCTTTCTCTTCAGCTTCTTTCCAAATTTCGAAAATGTGCTTTTGCAATCTTCTAAAGGCCTCCTCTTCAGGTATACATGTATCGGTTACCCTATTTAAACCTTGATCCAATAGCTCTCTTTCTTCTTGCGGACTCAGATCTCGGTATCCTGGAATTCGCTTGTAATGAGAATGAGCCACCAGATTCATTACATCTTCCTCCAGATTTGCTCCTGTGCAGGAAATGATCTGTACTTTATCTTGTCTGATCATCTCTGCCAAAGATTTACCCAGCTCTGCTGTACTCATTGCTCCTGCCAATGTGATCATCATTTGATTTCCCCCAGCCAATTGATCCTCATAGGCTTGGGCAGCGTCGATTAAAGCAGCTGCGTTGAAGTGCTTGAAGTGTTCGCTAATGAAATTTCTAATGTTAGCTTTTTCCATGGAATTGATAAGATAGAAGTTTATAATATAGCTTTGCCACCAAGAAATCCGGTGCATTCAAGCCTTCGATTGGTGCTAGTTCTACAATGTCGAAACCGACAACAGTCTTTCTCTCAAAGACCTTTCTCAAATAGCGTATAACGGTATACCAGTCCATTCCGCCGGGTTCAGGTGTGCCTGTTGAAGGCATGATGGATGGGTCAAAAACATCAAGGTCAAGTGTTAGATAAACATGGTCGGTCATCATAGAGATACTTTCTTCCATCCAGTCTTCTTCAGCATCTAACTCTTCCGCTAAAAAGCATTTCGACCAATCAATGAATTTCTTTTCAGAACTATCCATGCTTCTAATTCCCACCTGAATCAGGTTGGTGGTCTTGCTGGCTTTATGCACGGCACAGGCATGGTTGTATTCACTGCCTAGATATTCCTTCCTAAGATCGGTATGAGCATCTAATTGCAATACCGTTAGGTCATCGTACTTTTCTTTAAAAGCATCGATCAATCCGATACTTATGGAGTGTTCTCCTCCAAAGAAGGTGGGGAACTTCTTGCTTTTGATGGCTTTCTTAGCCGCTTCAAAACAGGCTTGATATACAGCATTGGGCGAGCTATCTTCACTTACTTCCGGCAAAATATGCACTCCTTGCTTATAAACTTCAGAGTCTGTTTCAATATCGTAGATCTCCATATTCTCTGAAGCATTTAAGAATGCTTCAAATCCTTTGTCGGCGCCTTTTCCCCAGCTGCTAGTTCCATCGTATGGGATGGACTGCAACAATACTTTTGCATTCTCAAAAGAGCAGTATTTCTTATCTATTCCTGCGTATCTTCTCATGATTGGTATCCTAATATACTTAGCATCTCATCTACGGATTGTTCTTCTCTGTATACACTGTCAACAATATTTCCCTTTTCGTCCCTGTCTATGATCACATGCTTGGGAGCAGGGATCAGACAATGTTTTATTCCTCCGTATCCACTTACAGAATCTTGATAAGCGCCTGTGTGAAAAAAGCCGATGTACAGAGGTTCTTTGTCCTTATCAGAATACTTTGGAAGAAGCACTTCCTGATTGAAATCTTCTGAATTATAATAGTCTGAATGATCACAGGATATTCCGCCAATATTTACCCTTGAATATTCGTTCTCCCATTTATTGATTGGCAAGAGGATAAATTTTTCCTGCAATGACCAAGCATCGGGGATGGTATTCATAAGGCTGTTGTTGATGATGTACCAATTCTCCGCATCATTTTGCTGCTTTTGCTCCAACACTTCAAATACAATGGCTCCGGCTTCACCAACAGTATACTTCCCAAACTCAGTGTAGATATCGGGCTCATCAATATTCTCTTCAGAGCAAACCGTTTTAATATTGCTGATGATCTCATTGATCATGTACTCATAATCATATTCGAAACCCAATCCATTGCGAATTGGAAATCCTCCTCCTAGGTTGAGGGAGTCTAGATTCGGACAATTCTTTTTAAGTTCAACTAATAACTTAATGGCTCTTTGGAATTCTCCCCAATAATAGGGAGTGTCTTTAATACCTGAATCAACAAAGAAATGCAGCATTTTCAATTCAAACATTTTGTTGTCCTTGATCTTGTTGTTGAAATGCTCCAGTATATCTTTCCCGGGTATTCCTAATCGTGAAGTATAGTAGGCCGACTGTGCTTCTTCGTTCATGGCCATTCTCATACCAAGGTTCATCTTTACCTTGGGTTTCAAGGCTACCAATTTATCAAACTCATGCAAATTGTCCAGCACAAGTATATTGTTCTCAAAGCCCATCTCTGCAAGCATCACGATCTTCTTCAGATAATCATCTGTTTTATAACCATTGTGCACTACAGAAATATCTTTGTTGATCTTTCCCTTTTTTAAGAGATGGAGTATAAGGTCTATGTCAAAAGATGAGGAAGTCTCTAAATTCACATTGTGCTTCAGTGCTTCATTGACCACATGCTGGAAGTGATTGCATTTTGTGCAATAGCAGTAGTAATAATTGCCTTTGTATTTGTGTTTTTTGATGGCTCTGTTGAAGAGGTTACGGCTCTTCTTGATCTGGTCTCCAATTTTGGGAAGGTAGATGAATCGGAATGGGGTGCCGTATTTATCAATCAGGTGCTTTAAGGAGACACCGTGAAAGCTCAAGTAGCCGTTGTTGAGGTTAAAGCCTTCTTGAGGGAAATAAAAACTTTGCTCTATAAGGTCAAAATATGAATTCTTCAATCTTTGATGTTTTAATTGAACTGATCAAATTTCGAACATAAATTAATCCGAAGAACAAAACAAACAAAGAAATATCATGATTAATTGATTCTTAGAATTCGAAATCAGAATTGTAGGGCCTTTGATGGACCTTCTCGGTAGTTTTAGTCTTAGTGTCCACAATTTCAATGGTAAGCTCATCGAACCAGATCTTCCCGTTACCATGCAACAATGCTCCATAACTAATATTGCCACTATTCTTTGGCACCTCAAGTATGATCTCATATGCCGTCCAGTCGGAATCTCCGGTAATAGGTCGGTCTTCCATATTGTCAAAAGACAAGACCCTTTTGCCTTCTTTAGAGTCTACTCTCATCCATAAGCCGGCCCAACCTTTTACCTTCTCAGCTTTAACAAAACCCCTCAGCATGATCTTTTCTCCAAGGTAGTCTCTGGCATTAAAAGTTTGCATCAGCGTTCCAAATCCTTTGCTGGTGCTGGAACTTAAATAGGCTGATTTCTTTTTTCTGAATTTTACCTTTTCATCCAATCCAACCTCATAGGCTTTGGGTGCATCCCCACTCTTTATCCAACCATCGGGAATATTGTCTTGAGCAAATAAGTGTAAGCCTCCAAAGAGGAGGATGGATACTAACAATAATCGGAGCCCTAACATAAATTCAGATTTGGATTAAAGTTAACGCAAATGAATCTTTTTAATTGCTAATAATTGTCCCACCAAGATGATGAAGGATATTGCTCTTGGTTGAGTTCAATGGTTTCTCCGATGAATGGAACTGTTATCGGAATATTCAATTCCTTGGCTTTAGAGCTTGCTCTTTCAACCGGGTCGGTCCATGAGTGAAGAGCTAAGGTGAAAGAGCCCCAATGAATGGGCATGAATACTTTGGCTTTTACATCAATTGCTGCTTGAACCGTTTCTTCAGGCATCATATGGATCTGCTGCCATTGCTCATGATACTGACCACATTCCATCAGTGCTAGATCAAATGGTCCGTACTTTTCTCCAATTTCCTTGAAGTGTGGACCGTACCCACCATCGCCGCTGAAGTAGAGTTTTTGGTAGGGACTTTTAATGATCCAGCTGGCCCATTGAGTAGCGTTTCTGTCAGAGAAGCCACGCCCTGAAAAATGCCTTGCAGGACAGGCGATGAATTCAATACCGTCTAGCTCGGCAGACTGCCACCAATCGAGCTCTGTAATCTTTTCTTCAGCTACCTCCCAGCGTTTA
>JAUIGQ010000162.1 GCA_030429925.1 Bacteroidia bacterium
ACAACCAGAGTTTTTTTATTGGGAATAGACAATCTCCATGGTACTTGGTGGCCTTTGGAATGATCGGAACTTCTCTCTCGGGGGTTACTTTTATTTCTGTCCCCGCATGGGTAGGAAGCAGTCAGTTCTCCTATATGCAAATGGTGCTGGGCTATCTGTTAGGATATGCTGTAATAGCATTGATCCTGATGCCTCTTTACTATCGGTTGAACCTTACTTCCATTTATACCTATTTAGAAGATCGCTTTGGAAAATATTCCTATAAAACAGGAGCCTTCTATTTTATTCTATCTAGATCTTTAGGTGCTTCCTTTCGACTTTATCTGGTAGCTACTGTTCTACAGCTTGCTGTTTTTGATGAATGGGGAGTGCCTTATGCCCTAACTGTGGCAATTACTATCCTATTGATCTGGGTTTATACATTTAAAGGAGGGATTAAGACCATTGTATGGACAGATAGCCTACAAACCCTATTTATGCTAACTGCTGTTGGAGTTACTATCTATCAGATCGGAGGAGAATTGAATCTTGGAGCTTCAGAACTAATTGATCGGGTGAGCAATAGTGAGTATTCCAAAATATTCTTTTTCGATGACTGGAGAGACAGCAAATTCTTTTGGAAGCAATTCATTAGCGGTGCATTTATAACCATTGTCATGACCGGTCTTGACCAAGATATGATGCAGAAGAATCTATCTTGCAAAAATCTAAAGGAGGCCCAGTGGAATATGTTCTCCTTCAGTACGATCTTGGTTTTGGTCAACCTTTTCTTTTTGTCTCTAGGAGCTTTATTGTTCATCTATGCTAGAGAGATCGGTTTTGAAATACCTGCTCAATCAGATGAACTGTTTCCAAGCCTGGCACTCAAGGGTTCATTGGGAACAGTGGCGGCTTTTTTCTTCATACTAGGACTTATTGCAGCTGCCTATTCAAGTGCAGATTCAGCCTTGACAGCCTTAACAACCTCTGTTTGCATTGACCTTTTAGACATCAATAAGAAAGGAGAGAAGGAAGGATCAAGGCTCAGAAAGCGTGTTCATATCTTAATGTCTTTTCTTTTATTTCTCATCATACTGTTATTTGGGATGATCAATGATGAAAATGTGATCAGCAGTTTGTTCAAGGCAGCAGGCTATACTTACGGACCACTGTTAGGAATGTATGCCTTTGGAATGATCACCAAAAAGAGATTGCTGGATAAAGCAGTTCCCATTGTTTGTGTGATCGCACCAATTCTCACTTATATTCTCCAGTATAATTCAGTTGAGTGGTTCAATGGGTATGTGTTTGGATTCGAGATCATTGTTATCAATGGTTTGCTGACTTATCTTGGATTGGAAGTGTTGTCATTTGGGGTTTTCAACAAGGGATTAGTAAAAAAATAGAACTAGCCTACATTAATTCCATCTATTCTTTTATAATTTAGGCTGACTAAAATAATCGGAATGAAGAAAGTAAGCGCATTATTCATATTGCCCCTAATATTTATTGCAGCCTGCTCTGAGCCTCAGAATGGGAAGAGCAGTGAAGACAAAGAAAACGACTCTTTGAAGGCGGTTGCTTTAGAGCCAGTTAAAGAATATCAAGAAAAGGCCTATTATCCGATCCCTTCTCCGGAACAAATGTTTGGATTCATTAATGATGCCGGAGTGAACTATTCTCAAGGTCTTATTCAAGATGTGAGCATGGCAGAAAAATACAATGATCCTAAGATGAAAGCATTGAATTTTGGAATCTATACAGCTGATCTTGCCTATGCAGCTGCTTACCAAGATATTGAGGCAACAATAGACCTTTACAAGGTTGTAAAGAGAATGGGGGCAGATCTGAATATAGAGGATATGATGAGCGAAGAAATGCTGAAGAAAGTTCAATCCAACCTCGAAAATCCTGATTCACTGGCTGTAATTGCGGGAAGAGCTTACTATGATGCAGTTGACTATCTGGAAAGGAATGGTCAGCAAGGAAAGCTTGCTCTCATGTCGCTTGGTGGGTGGGTTGAAAGCCTCTACATTACTTTGAACGCTATAGAGAAGTTTGATCCAAATTCTGAGACAGCTCAAAGAGTCGCCGATCAAAAGATCACCTTTGGGAACCTTTATACCTTCCTAAAGAAGAATGAAGATAAGGTAGGAGTTGCCGATGCTATTGAAAGTGTTCAGGCAATAAGATCGGTATTTGCCTCCTTGAAAGAGGAAAGAAGCGCAACTTCCAAGAAAGATGCTAATGGTAAAATGGTGCTGAGTTCAGGTAAGAAGATTACGATCACTCAAGCACAATACGATGAGCTGAAATCAGCTATCAATGATTGTCGAAAAAGCATTACCAGCATAGAAAGTTAATTTGAGAAATATGAAGTCTACTATTACCTATCTCTTTTCATTTTTATTGAGCATATCCATTGCATATGGTCAAACAGAATGTCACTACTACCATAAGAAGAACTGTGCAGATAAAGAGAGCTATCCCATGAAATATGACAGCCAGAGTAAAAGTGCTGTATTAGGAAAAGGACAATCATCTGAATTTCACATGGTAGCCTATAACGGATTGGACTACCGCATTACATTATGTGCCGAAGAAAATCTTGGAAGTCAGGTACAGTTTAAGATCTATGAAAAGAAAAGAGAGCTCATAAAGGATAAGGAAGAGTCAATGGATGAGGAGGGGTCGGCTTCTGAAGGTAGTTCAGATGATTATTCAGATGATTACTCAGATGGCTATTCAGATGATAGTTATGATGATGGATACTCGGATGCCTATGATGATGCCTATTCAGAGGATATGTCGGGCGGACAAAGTAACAAGCCAAAATTCCATCTGGTAAAAGAGTTGTTGTATGACAATTCCACGGACGACTATTCAAACCAGCTTGAATTCACCGCTGATGGTTCAATGAGCTTGATCATAGAGGTTACAATTCCCGGCGAGGGAAGTAATCAAAGACTTAAGATCCGGGAGATGGGATGTGTTGGGGTGTTGATCGAGCACATTAAGTCAAGACAAGCCGGATTCCATTAAGAGAAGGATCAGAATAAAATAAAAAAGGGTGCAAATCGCACCCTTTTCTTTTATCCTATTTTCAACTCCATGTACTTCTTGTTAGTCTTTCCACTCAGCAACAAAGAGATTGGTTTCCCTTGTACCACCGTTGTTTCTATTGGAAGAGAATACCAAGTATTTTCCATTGTTAGAAAAAACCGGGAATGCGTCAAAGGTTCCATCTTTAGTAACCCTTTCCAATCCTGTTCCATCAGTATTGATCATATATAGATTGAATGGGAAACCTCTTTCACTTTCATGGTTTGAAGCGAAGATCACTTTTTCACCCGATGGGTGGAAAAATGGACACCAATTGGCATTTCCAAGGTCGGTAAGTTGTCTTAGCTCGCTTCCATCAGCATTGCAAATGAAGAGCTCCATATTGGTTGGCTGAACTAGACCTTGTGCCAAGAGATCCTTGTACTCTTTGATATCTTCTTCCGTCTTTGGTCTTGAAGCTCGAAAGATGATCTTGCTTCCATCCGGAGAAAAGAATGCACCTCCATCGTATCCCAATTCATCGGTGATCTGTTTTACGTTACTTCCGTCAAGATCTGCAGTGTAAAGCTCAAGGTCTCCGCTTCTTAAGGAAGTAAATACCACTTTATCCCCTTTCTCTACAATTAATACTGATGCATTATCAATGAATCGGCACTGCTCAATTACACTTAAAGAAGATTTAGCGGAAAGTGATACACACGAAAGATTAGACAGGAAGGAGCAATTCCGGATAATTACCTGGCCTGCATCTAGATTTTTATTATCGATGTTGATCGCTAGTGAAAATCCTACAAATTGCAGACCTTCTATCTTCAGTTGCCAGCCCACACCATGAAAGGCCGTCCCTTTGAAGCTATCGCTGGGGATAATAACTGCATCCTCCCCTTGTATCGATTGATAGTGCCCAAACTCGATACTTTCAGAGATAAGATAAGTACCGTGAGGAAATTTAACGGGAGGAGTACTCCCGTAATACACCTTAGTTCTACCTCCTTTCCCATCACCATTCCGGCTGATTTGTTGTTTACGGGATGCTTCAAAAGCTTTCTGAATGGCTTTGGTGTCGTCTGTTTTCCCGTCTCCTTTGGCCCCAAAGTCTGTAACTGATATCATGTAACTATTACCCGTTTCAGCTATAATGTTATTATAAGCAGGGGTACAGTTAGCAAATAGCAAACTGAAAAAGAGAATAAAAATTTTCATTGTCTTCATCCCCCTACCGTCTCAACAAAACAAACGTTGTCAGCGTCGTGGCGGCGCCCAGTACTACCTGGGCCAGGCCGATCCAGTTGAAGCGTTCTTCGCGGCGTTCGCGTTGTATTTTCTCGGGTTTGAGGGGCACGCGGATGGTGGAGCCCGGCAGGACTTTGGGGTAGTCGTGGATGCCCAGCAGGCTGTTCGTTTCCTTTAGCTG
>JAUIGQ010000163.1 GCA_030429925.1 Bacteroidia bacterium
GGTTTATGCATTACTGGGACTATTCTATCTCTACAGAACAAGTTTAAGGTCGAATGGCTCTGCAGCTAAAAGCATATTGCTTACCTCACTTGTTGCAACACTGCCTTTCTTTGCTTATTACCAGAATGGATTTCTCCCTTCCATTCCCTCTTATGCCAACTTTTGCATAGGTCTCTATTTCCTGGTCAAATACAAGCAAACTTCTAAAAAGAGGAGTTATACAACTGCTATACTCTTTTTTACCCTTGCTGCATTAGCAAGGATTCCCTTTGCCATTTTTCTCTTAGCTCTTCCAATTGAAAGAGCATATAGTGCGTGGAAAAGATCTTCCTTGAATCTCAGAGAAATGATCTACCCTTCCATTGGATTGATACTGGTTTTTATCTATTACTTGTACAACCAATCCCTTGCTGAGGAATACGGATCAATGTTCCTCTCAAAATTCCGATACCCAACTAATTCAACTGAATTCTTCTCAATTTTTCCAAATGCTTTTGAAAGATGGTCGGGTCATTTTCTAAGTCCATATCATTGGGTGATGCTCATTCTGTTGATCATTGGACTAATCAGGCAAAAAGAAGTAGTTAAGTCGGATAAGGGCCATGAAGACTTTCTGATCAAGATTGCCGGCTTTGCTCTGCCTCTTGTATTGGCCTATTTCTTTTTATTGGGACTGCAGTTCATAGACCATGACTATTACTACATCGATAGCTTTTTACCATTGATAACATTGGTTCTTTTATGGGCATTATCAAAAGTTAAGATCTCGAGAAATTGGTACACGGCAATTGCCACTGCTTCATTTATTTTCTTGATAGGCGCATATACTCATGCCTCTGAGGTTTTGGCAGAACGATATTCAGTTGCAGCAAATCCTATCAATAATTACAATTATGGGGTTTTTAAGAGAGCAAAACCCGCTCTTAAAAAATGGAACATTCAGAAGGAAGACACCCTTGCTTTCTTTGATATAGGATCTACCAATATTCCTTTTACTCTCTTCAGGAACAAGGGATATACTAGTTTGAGCAGTGGAAGGGAAAGCTGTGAACTACTATTGAAGGAAAAATTCGATTATGCCTTCTTAATTGATAGCACAAAGGTGAGTGATTCTTACTTTGATTTTCCGGGGATTGCCTATCAACTGGAATATATTGACGGAAACGGTGAGATCTCATACTATAGAAGAATAAACTCAGACAATGCCTCCCAATTCTTTAAAGAGCTTCACTATCTATATAGGAACAACTTTGATAGGAAAGTGAACGATAGTTTAACGAATATAGCTGCAGGAACAATCTACAAGAACGATTCTATAGGTAATGTATTAGATGTAAAGGAGTCAAATGAATTCTTCTTGACAAGCAGTGTTCTTGTAGATGATGAAATGGCTGCCAAGGATATTCGGATTGCTTTGAACTTAGACCTATTTCCAAAAGACTCCATAAATGGAGTTCAGATCATCTTATCGCTTCCCTCCTTCTATTTTGCTTACTTTTTAGAGTCTGAGTTCAAAGAAGTGAATAGTTGGCAAAACAAGACCCTAATTCGAAGAATACCTTCAAGATATCTCAGAGCAGGCGAAGAATTGAAGGTTTATTTTTGGAACCCTTATCAGAAAAAGTTGGAAATTGACAATTATCATCTACTTATATATCAGTAATGGAAGACATCACCTATAAAGCATTTGTAGTTAGAGAGCATGAAGATGGCAGTTTTAGTCGCTCTATTGAAGAGAAGAATACCTCAGAACTCCCCGAAGGAGAGGTTTTGATCAAGGTTAAGTATGCGGCTTTAAACTATAAAGACGCCTTATCTGCTTCCGGTCATAAAGGCATTAGCAGAACTTACCCTCACGTTCCTGGAGTTGATGCTTGTGGTATCGTTGTCAATTCCACTTCTGCCGATTTCAAAGAAGGTGAAGAAGTGATCGTTACCTCCTACGACTTTGGAATGAATACTTCAGGTGGATTTCAAGAATACATTAGAGTTCCAGCTGCTTGGCCGGTTCATCTTCCCAAGGGCATTAGCTTGGAAGAATGCATGATCCTAGGGACAGGTGCTTTTACTGCGGCTTTGTCCTTGTACAAAATGGAGCAGAACGGACAGAAACCGGATATGGGGGCAGTACTAGTAACCGGTTCTACCGGAGGGGTTGGTAGCATGGCTGTAAAGTTATTGCACCAAAATGGATACAAAGTGATCGCCTCTACAGGAAAGACTTCAGAGCATGAATACCTGAGATCTTTAGGCGCAGATGAGATCATTGATAGAGATGAAGTGAACGATCAAAGTGGTCGACCTCTATTGAGACACAAATGGGCAGGTGCCATTGATACGGTTGGAGATAACACACTTGCCACATGTATAAAAGCCTGTGGAAGGAACGGGAATATTGCCGTTTGCGGACTAGTACAGTCTCCTGAGTTGCGTACAACGGTCTATCCATTCATACTCAACGGTGTAAACCTATTGGGGATTGAAACGGCCGAAACCCCAAGGTATATTAGATTAAAGATATGGGAGTTATTGGCCGGAGATTGGAAGATCAAAGACCTTAATCAATTCAAAAACCTAATATCTTTGGATCAACTTGAAGAGCAAATTGAGCTTATGCTACAAGGAAAGAGCAAAGGCAGAACAATTGTGAAATTTTAATTCCACCTTTACATCGATTTTTTACGTCCTAGACTTTCTTACTAATAATATATGAAGACTATCAGATCAATTCAAATTATTACAGCGCTTGCAGTACTAATCATTCTTTCATGCGCTGATCCTTCCGATGAGCCCATGGTGATCGAGAGAACTACATCAGACACCACTTACAATGTATATGAATATGTTGTAATGACAGCTGAGATGGATAGTCTTGAGAAGGCTGTTGCTAGAGCCGGCGCTGAAGCCTTGTTTCGCTCTCCCGGTTCATTTACCTTGCTGGCACCAACCAATCAGGCTTTTGCCAACTATCTGACTGCACACAACAGTTGGAATGCAATTGATGATATTCCGGTGGATAAATTGACCCAGATCCTCAATTATCATATTCTCTCCAATTTAATCTTCTCAGCTGAACTTATGGAAGATTCCTATGGTACTTCAGTGAACAATGAAGCACCCAACAATGAAAATACTGTTATTGAGGTAGACGTTGCCAATGGAGTTCAATTCAATAATAGCTCATCAGTTGTTGAAGCTGATATAGAGCTGAAGAACGGATTAATTCACACGATTGACGCTGTACTAAGTCCGGGTAATCTTGTAGACATCGCATCCAATGACGAAAGGTTTTCTTCTTTGGTGGAAGCTCTAACAGCTTATGATTTCAATTATATAGATACATTGAACAGTAAAAGTATTTTCACTGTCTTTGCCCCTTCCAATGATGCTTTTCAGGCTTTATTGAATTCAAATTCATCATGGAACATGATATCAGATATTGATTCTGCCATTTTATCTGCTGTTATCAATTATCATATTATTTCCGCTGCCAATACACAATCGAAAAATTTGAGACAAGGAATGAACATACCCACTCTACATGGAGACACTTTAGTGGTGGATCTTTCTAATGGAACCAAATTAACTACAAGTAGTGGTCAAAATGTTAACATCTTTGACCTGGATCTTCAAGGAACAAACGGAGTGATCCATGCTGTAGATTCTGTCCTACTGCCGAACTAGCAATAAAAAAAAGGCCCTGATCTCTCAGGGCCTTTCAATTTGTTGTAATCTCAAATATTACTCTACTGCAAATTCAGTATCCTCTATCTTAGGGTTCACTTCCACCTTCTCTAAGGTGATGCTTATATTTTGTGGTCCCATCGACATTTTCACTGAATGAGCAAACTTCACTCCTTTTACATCTTTGTAATCAGAGTAATTTACTTCTCTAGTGAAAGATCCTTGAGGAGATTCAACCTGTGAAGAAGAATAGATCAATAATCCACTCTTGGTTGAATAGTAATTGGTGCTCTCCTCTCCCTCTTTTTCTTTGACAACAACAACGTAAGCTTCTTCGTCACCTACTTTGTCAACACCTTTCAGTTCAAGTTCGTAGCCATCTCCCAAGTATTTAACTTCACTTACGATCTCCACCTGAGATTTAGCTGCTTCAACTTGCTCTGCTGTCATTGGTTGCTTATTGCCCATTTGATTTGCATATCCCTTGTCTCCATTCAACACTTCTTCCTGAGCAACATTTCCATTCATCATATAAGAAACCTTCAGCTTGTCTGGCATAACGATCTTCGTTTCAACTGCCATTTGCATGGGTCCCATACTCATAGTACCTGATTGAGACATACTTTTAACAGCTTCTACCTTCTTCATTCCTCCAATGGCTGCAAGATAATCTTCGATCACCTTTTTGGCTGTCACACCTTCA
>JAUIGQ010000029.1 GCA_030429925.1 Bacteroidia bacterium
CAGCATAGACCCCCTGGAAACGGAACTAGTTGGAGTCTCATTTTCACTGAAGGAAAAAGAAGGCTTCTATATTGCTGTTCCTTCTGATCTGAAAAAGGGAAGTGAGTTTTTAAAACCGTTCCACCCCATATTCGAAGATGAGAATAAAGAGATCATTGCTCAGAATATAAAGTTCGATATGCAGGTTTTGCATCGATACGGAGTTAGGATAAAAGCAAAACTCTTTGATACAATGATTGCTCATTATCTTCTCCAGCCTGATATGAAGCACAATATGGATGTATTGGCAGAGAATTATCTGAACTATAGACCGGTACCCATTGAAACATTGATCGGCAAGAAGGGAAAGAACCAAGCCAGCATGAAAGATCTTGAACCTGAACAGATCTCAGACTATGCAGCTGAAGATGCAGACATCACCTTCAGACTGAGAGATATATTTGCGAAAGGACTGGAAGAACATGAATTAAGCGATCTTTTTAGAGAGATTGAAATGCCTTTGGTAAAGGTGCTGGCAGCCATGGAAGAGGAAGGGATCAATCTTGACAAGGATGCCCTAGCAAAGTTTTCTATTGAGCTGGGTACAGAGATCGATGCCTTGGAGAAGGAGATCATCCAATTAGCCGGCACTGAATTCAATGTAGACTCACCTAAACAATTGGGAGAGATCCTATTTGATGTATTGAAGATCGATGAAAAGGCTAAAAAGACCAAAACCGGTCAGTATTCTACTTCAGAGGATGTTCTCAGTAAGCTGGAGAACAAGCATGAGATCGTTCCCAAAGTTTTAGAATACCGTTCTCTTAAGAAGTTGAAGAATACCTATGTTGATAGTTTACCGGATCTGGTAAGGGAGAGAACCGGCAGGATCCATACTCATTATATGCAAACAGTTGCTGCCACCGGCAGACTTAGCTCTAATAATCCAAACTTGCAAAATATCCCAATAAGAAGCTTGAAAGGTAGGGAGATCAGAAAGTCATTTATACCTAGAGATAAGGATTACCGGTTATTAGCAGCAGATTACTCTCAAATTGAATTGAGGATCATTGCCGCTTTGAGTGAAGATAAGAGTATGATCGAAGCGTTCAAGAACGGTCAGGATATTCACGCAGCTACCGCTGCTAAAGTATTTGAAGTTAGTCTCGAAGAGGTTGACAGAGAAATGAGAAGTAAAGCTAAGATGGTGAATTTTGGGATCATCTATGGGATCTCCGCCTTTGGACTATCTCAACGATTGAATATCCCAAGAAAGGAGGCCAAGGAGATCATTGATAGCTATTTTGAGAAATATCCCAGTATCAAGGCCTATATGGACCAAAGTATCGCTTTTGCCAAAGAACATGGCTATGTAGAGACGATCATGAAAAGAAGAAGGTATTTGAAGGATATTAATGGAAGAAATGCCATTATGAGAGGTTTTGCGGAAAGAAATGCCATCAATGCGCCCATTCAAGGGTCTGCTGCTGATATTATTAAGAAGGCAATGATCGATATTCATGATGAAATGAAAAAGAAAGGACTTCGATCAAAATTGCTTCTTCAGGTGCATGATGAGCTTGTATTTGACGCCCACACTGAAGAATTAGACACTTTAAAGGCCTTAGTAAAAGACAAAATGGAGCATGCTGTGCAACTAAAGGTGCCACTTACCGTAGAAATGGAGGCTGCATCGAATTGGTTAGATGCACATTAGAACAAATACTTATATTTGAGGTCATGTTGAAGTCACTCAATATGAAGCCCTTAGGGGGCTTTTTTCTTCTGATACTGCTTGGTGGTTGTCTAAGTGAGAACCCCGATCAGGATGAGAGGCAAAAACCTTCTCAGGCCATAATCAAGGCAAAAGATCTATCTCAGGTAGAGAAAAAGGAGAAGGTAAAGCAGGTTCAAAAGGTATTTTATTCTTTGCCCTCACCTTTAGAACTTTCTCTCCTCTTTAAGAGCGAGGGAATCCAATATATTCCTGCGGTACTTCACAATCTTGAAGAAAGAGAAAAATATCTTGTAAGTAAAAAGAAGGCATTGAATCTAGGTATATATGGTGCCGATCTAAGCTATGCTGGTTTATTTGCCAAACATGAAGATGCAATTGCCTACTTAAAGGTATGTCAGATAATGGCAGATGAAATTGGTATTGGTCAAACCTTTGAACAAGAATTGATCAGCAGATTGGAGAAGAATCCCAATGATCGGGATACCTTATTGCAAGTGATCAGTGATTTTTTCTTGAACAATGAATCTTTCCTAAGAAGTCCTGAACAGCAGAATATTTCAACCTATGTGTTGGCAGGAGGGTGGATAGAAGGTCTATACCTTGGCAGTCATATGATCGATGAAAACACCAATGCCGATGGCATTCGGAACATTGTTGCAGGTCAGCGATATTCTTTGGAAAACCTATTGGAATTATTGGGCAGCATAGAGGATAATGGCTCCTATAACAATATGAATCAAAGATTATTGGAGCTTTATGAGTTATACAAGAAGATCGAGTATCCAGAATTTCTAAAAACTCCCGACTCATTCGTTGAAAATGATTTTGCTTACTATGATCCGGAAAAAGGCAATATAAAGATCTCAGAAGAGGTCTTTCAAGCAATAAAAGGCAAAGTCAAAGAAATCAGAGAAAGTATTATTACCTACTAGATCAATTGAATAAAAAAAAGCGATGATCTCTCATCGCTTTTTTTATTTGATCTTTATTTCATTATTGGATCACGATCTTTCTGCTCACTCTTTCGGAATCTCCATCAATGGTCATGAAATAAATTCCCTTAGGTAGTTCAGAGCTGTCGATCTGGAATTTATATTCCTTTTTACTCAAGCTTCCTTCATACACCACCTTCACCTTTTCACCGACAATATTGGTGATATAGATAGATGATTGGGAAAGCTCAGCTGAGGGTTGATAGGAAAGGTTGATCAACTCCTTTGCCGGGTTTGGATAAATAGATAGCTCCACTGAATTAGTCTTCTTGTTTTTTGAAAGAGTACTAGCTTGGCCAAGGATCTTGAAATCATCAAAATAGAAGTTATTTCCATCACCGTGCTCAATTTCGATCATAAACATGGCATGATCAGCCGTTCTTACAGCAACCGGAATAAAATTACTTGGAATGGTAATATTCTTCCATTGAGAGCCTTGAGTAGGGAAGAAATTAGATGTTTGCGTACTATTATCGTATGCGAAGAAGCCTGGTGTTGTACTTAAAATGGTGGACCATGACCTTCCGCAGTCAAGAGAATATTTGAAGTTCAATTTATCATTGCTACTTGAAGTTCTTCTTCTATATGCAACATCAATAGATATTGCAGGACTAAGCACGTCAGACATTTTGATAGAAGGCGAAATGGCCTGATCCAACCCTCCAACATATACATTGTTCAGATTATTCAACCAAAGTGATGAACTTCCTGTTTTGCCTACAAAGTTTGCTCTATCAAACATAGCAGCCCCTGAAGGACTTATGATCACCCAGTCGTTGGCAAAGGATGTAGCATTCTCAAAGCTTTCAGTATAATTGAATCCTGAATAAGTAGCTAATGAGTCCTCAACGTGAACATAGTTGTTCAAAACAAGGCTGTCTGTTCCACTGGCATTGCTTACTCTTAAAACAACATCATAATCTCCTGGAGTATTATAGGTTATCATTGGCTGTGCAGAAGTAGAACTGTTAGGGGTTCCTCCAGGAAATGACCAATTGTAAGAAGTGATTGGCCCTCCATAACTTTCTTCTTCAAAGGTGATCGTTCCACCAACACATGTAAATCTATCGAAATCAAAAATTGCCGCAGTTGGAGCACATGGCGGTGCTGTATAGCCATCATTGGTGCCTGTAAAAGTCAAATTAGCTGTGTCAGTCATGCTGATCAATTGAGAATAACTCGCTAGAGCAATATCCATTCTAGACTTTTGACCTTGGGTATACATTACTGAACATCCTGTACCATAACCCATAAAATTCTCTACCATATCAGGTACATTAGTGCTGAATGGATTTGGGTTTTGAGAATTCCCTCCTATTGCATCGTTCGAGCAGGTATTGAAAGCAGGGCTGCAAGAGTTATTCAAGTCATTCAACTGCGGTGGCACATCGCAAACAAGGTCTCCGGTATTCAAGCAAGTTCCCCCAGCTAAGCCACAGCCACCTTGAAATGGATGCAATAAATTCAAACAATGGC
This sequence comes from Bacteroidia bacterium, assembly GCA_030429925.1. GTDB lineage: Bacteria > Bacteroidota > Bacteroidia > Flavobacteriales_E > Vicingaceae > UBA1494. Next base: position 4,186 of record JAUIGQ010000029.1, read on the forward strand.
CAAACTCATGAGTTGGGGTTCTACCTCCAGATCCTTGGGCTAGTCCAATATTACCCCACTCATCAGCCCTTACAACTAATCCATAAGTTGATAGTGGCCCTCCACTTGGAGCGGGGAACTGAGCAAAGCCAAGTAATGTTGGACTATTAAAGGAATACACGACCCATACATTCATATACCTTAAAGGATCCCACTGAATAAGTGACTTTGGGGCATTCCTATTAGCGGGACCTAGAGATAAATAGGAGTTAGTTCGTGTAACTCCATTGGTACAGTTTCCATTGGGGTCTTTTTGTGCCAATCGAAATTCTATCTCAGCTGATTCCGACAAGTTTTGAAATATTGTTCGAATGGTACTTGTATCAGCATTTTGCTTACTAAAGTCCTCATTCACAATTCTCATCCCATCATCAATCTGTGCCTTGGAAATATTTCCAAGTCCATTGTAATGGATAACGTGCACTACTGTAGGGATAATGACCTTATGGCCGGATTTTCTTTCTTTTATCTTCAACTGACTGTTACTTATTAGATCAGTCCTGAACGTTTGTTCCATTTGTGGATTCTGCTGATGGAACTCTTGTAACATTTCATCTGTCCCGCACCAACTAGATTGTGCAGTTGAAACGATAGCAAGGGTAAATAAGAAGATAAAGGGAATAGCTCTTTTCATATTCATGATAGTTAATTGCAATAGGTGAGGTAGCACAGTTGATTGGGGACTGTAAAGATAACCACAAAAAAATAGTCGTCTTATAAAGCCAATTTTATACGCTCAGAGGGATTGAACAAAAAAAAGGCGATGAAAGTTCATCGCCTTTAATTGGTTAAGGATTAAGACTTTATAATTAGTGGATCACCACTTTTCTTGTTACCCTTTTATCATCTCCGTCAATAGTCATGAAGTAGATCCCCTTTGGAAGTACTGAACTATCAATTTGGAACTTATATTCTGTTTTGCTCATCGCTCCCTCATACACCACTAATACTCTTTCTCCAACAACGTTGGTTAGGTATATAGAAGTTTGTGCCAATTCCTGAGATGGGGTATATGCTAAATTGATCTGATCCTTTGCAGGGTTTGGATAGATAGACAATTCTGTGATCTCCTTCTTGATTTCTTGAGCGCCGGTTGCCTGACCCAAGATCTTAAAGTCGTCAAAGTAAAAGTTGTTACCATCTCCATGTTCCACTTCCAACATGAACATTACCCTATCAGAATTTCTCACGCTAGCAGGAATAAAGTTGCTAGGTATAGAAATGTTCTTCCATTGAGAACCCTGAGTTGGGAAGAAATTAGAAGTTTGTGTGCTATTATCATAGGCAAAGAAACTAGGAGTAGTGCTCAGGATAGTTCCCCAAGAATTTCCGCAATCCAATGAGTATTTGAGATTGAATTTATCATTGCTACTTGAAGTTCTTCTTCTATATGAAACGTCGATTGAAAGAGTAGGATTCAAGACGTCTGTCATTTTGATAGAAGGAGAAATAGCCTGATCCAATCCACTGACATAAACATTGTTCAAGTTATTCAACCATAGTGAGGAGCTTCCAGTCTTTCCTACAAAGTTTGCTCTGTCAAATGCAGCTGCGCCGGAAGGACTAATTATAACCCAGTCGTTGGCAAATGATGTTGCATTCTCAAAGCTCTCGGTGTAATTGAAGCCCGAGTAAGTCGCTGTATTTCCTTCAACATGAACATAATTGCTCAAGGTAACTGAATCTGTTCCACCTGCATTGGAAACTCTTAGGGTTACATCATAATTGCCCGCTGTATTGTAGGTAATTGTCGGATTAGCTTGAGTTGAGGTGCTTGGTGTTCCACCCGGAAACGACCAATTATAAGTTGCAATTGTATCTCCATAGCTATCTTGTGTGAAGCTAACCGTTCCTCCTCTGCAAACAAACTTATCGAAGCTCAATACTTCAGCTTTTGGCGAACAAGTTGGTGCTACATAGCCATCATTGGTGCCTGTGAAAGTTGCATTGGCCGTATCAGTCAAGCTAATCAGCTTTGCATAAGAATTCATAGCGTTCAACATTCTGGTCTTTTGACCTCCGGTATACATGACCTGACAACCAATTCCGTATCCCATGAAGTTCTCAACCATATCAGGTACATTGGTAGAGAATGGATTGGGATTCTGAGTAGAACCACCAATGGCGTCATTAGCACAAGTATTAAAAGAGGTTGAACATGAATTTCCAAGATCGTTTATTTGAGGCGGTACATCACAAACGAAATCTCCTGAATTCACACAAGTACCCCCTGCATTACCACAACCTCCTTCAAATGGATGGAACAATTCGAAACAGTGTCCAACTTCATGCGTTACTGCTCTACCTCCAAATGAACCTTGAGAACCGGTTCCGATCAATCCCCATTCAGTTGATTTAACAACCAATCCGTACGTATTGGCAGGCCCTGCAGAAGGGCTGGGAAACTGAGCAAAACCACCCAATGTAGGACTATTAAATGCAGCAACGATCCAAACATTTAAATATCTGAATGGATCCCACTGGATCAATGTTTTTGGAGCGTTTCTATTCGCCGGCCCCATTGCTAAATGAGAATTAATTCTATTGATCCCATCCGTACAATTTCCGTTAGGATCTTTCCTTGCGAGTCTGAATTCAATATCTGTACTAACTGATAAGTTTTGAAAAATTGATCTGATTGTACTAGTGTCAGGGTTCAATTTGTTGAAATCTTCATTCAAGATTCTCATACCATCCAGGATCTGTGCTCTTGAAATATTTCCAATTCCATTGTAGTGGATCACATGGATCACAACAGGAACAATGATCTTGTTGCTTGATTTCTGAGCAACCAAATTGTTCTTTCCAATGTTCAAAATATCTTGTTGAAATGACCTGGCCATTTCAGGGTTTTCAGCATGATAATTCTCAAGCATCTCCATGGTTCCGCACCAATCAGATTGCGCAAAAAGCCCAAATGATAGAGCTATTGATAAAAATGTAGTAAGTATTCTTTTCATATTCTTATTTATAATTTCTGACAGAATCAGAAAAACTTTCTTTTTTAAAAAGGCCTTCAAAGTTACTAATAATAAGCTCTGATGTATAGTCTGCCGACTGCAAATCCCCGTTCTGCTTGTATTCTACAAATCTTTCTAGTTGAGAAAAATCCGATGCTTTTCTTGACCTGATCTCATCTTGCATTCCCGTATCTATGATTCCCGGAGATAGATCAACGATCTTGCAATTCGCCTTTCCCATCTTGGATTCAAGATGAACTGTTCTTGAAAACATGGACAATCCAGCTTTGGTTGAACAATACATGCTCCATCCGTCATACTCATTATAAGCTGCCCCTGAGCCTATATTCATAACGTATTTTTGAGCTGATCGGTTGCAATCCAGATCAAGGAATTTTTTGGTCAAAAGTATAGGTGCAAGAAAGTTCAAATTAGCAGTCTGGATAATACCTTCCTCTTCCAAGTCTTTAAATGAAGCAACTTTTCCTAATCGACCTGCATTATTGATAAGGATCAGGCTTTCGTATTCCTTTTCAAATTCAAACTCCAGTTTTGAGATATTTTCAGGCACTGAAAGGTCAATAGAGCTATGTGAATAATTAGGGTGCTCTATCGTTGAGCTTCTTCCCAACCCGTGAACATCTGCTCCTTCTTTAAGAAAACCATTAGCCAAAGAGTTTCCCAGCCCTCTGCTTGTTCCTGAAATAATTACCAGAGAATTTGAAAAGTCCATAGATCAAAGTTTTGAAAGAGCATTCTCTAGATCTTCTATGAGATCTTCAATATCCTCAACTCCAACACTAAGTCTTATTAGAGAGTCGACCACACCGGCACTTTCTCTTTCTTCCTTTGGTATTGCAGCATGAGTCATAGTTACAGGGTGACAAACCAAACTTTCCACCCCACCCAAGGACTCTGCAAGGGTGAATACTTCAAAGCTTGACATCAACTTAAAGGCATCTTCTTTATGATTCCCTTTCAAGGAAAAAGAAAGCATGCCGCCGAAATCTTTCATCTGACTCTTGGCAATATGATGATTGGGATGATCTTCAAATCCCGGCCAATAAACCGCCTCGACTTTTGGATGTTCTTTTAGATACTTTGCTATCCTGGCTCCGTTCTCGCAATGCCTCTGAACTCTCAAGTGTAAGGTCTTAATTCCTCTTAGTACCAGGAAGCTATCCATGGGTCCGCAAATGGCTCCACTGCTGTTCTGGATGAAATATAACTTTTCAGCAAGCTTATCATCCTTGCAGATCAGCGCACCCATAACTACATCAGAATGTCCACCAATATATTTTGTCAAAGAATGCATTACCACATCAGCACCAAGATCTAAAGGCCTTTGAAGATATGGGGTGGCGAATGTATTATCCACCACTAGTGTAATTCCTTTCTCTTTGGCTACCTCTGATAGAGCTTTAATATCTATGATATTCATCATTGGATTTGTTGGAGTCTCAGCCCAGATCATCTTGGTCTTTTCACTAATAGCTTTTTCCAGAGTTTGAAGATCCCTCATGGAAATAAAGGTGAATTTGATTCCAAATTTTTCATAGATCTTGGTGAACAGCCGATAGGAACCTCCATACAAGTCATTAGTTGAAATCACTTCATCTCCGGGTTCCAAGGTCTTCATCAATGCATCGATTGCGGCAATACCACTGCCAAAACAAAGTCCGTATTTGCCATTTTCCAAAGCGGCAAGATTGTTTTCCAGCACCTTCCTGGTGGGATTTCCGGTTCTTGAATATTCAAACCCTTTATGTATTCCGGGTGACGATTGATGATAGGTTGAAGTCTGATAGATAGGGGTCATCACTGCCCCGGTTGTAGGGTCAGGTTCTATGCCCGCATGGATCAACTTTGTATTGAACCTCAATTTACCTTTAGCCATGGATCAATTAAATAAATTCGTGGCTAACAAAGGTAGGAATAGCTAATACCTTCTCTTGCTTTTGATCAGTTTTTTGGAGCGTGAGTTCTCCTCAACCATCTGGGTAAAATAATTGCTCCTATGAAGAGATAGGGGTAGTAGCTTACCAGTCTCCACAATAAGGCCATGGCTCCTGCCAGTCCTATTGGAATGAAATCCTTTAGAAAACCCGAGAAAGCCAATTCCGCAACTCCTGTACTTCCAGGTGTTGGACTGATCAACATGATGACCCACATTACCAATTGTCTGGCATAGATCAAAAGATGGTCATCGACAGTTATTACAGCTAGGATCAAAAAGTTGACTACCCAGTATCGAGCGGTCCAGGAAAAGAAAGTTGCCATAAAGGACTTTGCCCAAAAAGAGAACTTTTTCCCTCTCAACTCAGCTGAAGTAACCATGATATCATCCCCAGTGTCTGAGGCATCATGTCTCCACCTTCTAAGTATGGGTAGCCTGAAGATCTGCAACAATATCCATTTGAAGCCTCTGGGTCTGAAAAAGATCGCATAGCTAATAAATGATGTAAGCATCACAATAAAAAAGTATCCAACTAAGAATATACCCTGGGTTCCCAGAGTTACGCCAAAGATCTCTTTTTGCAATTGAACTGGAAACAGATCCTGATAACCAACTGCCAGAATGATCATGGGAACCATAAGAATGTAGAATAGCTCATCCAGTAGTGCTGAAACCAAAACTACAGCAGTACTTCTTCCAACTTTCACCCCTTCCTTATTGAGGATATAGATTGCGACTCCTGAACCACCTACAATTGAAGGTGTAATGGCTGAAGCAAATTCCCACAACATTATAGTGTCAAAGCTTTGTTTCCAACTGAGCTTATAATCTGTGAGGATCCTTATCCTTACCATATATGCCAAATCCCTGACTGCCATGCAGATAACAGCAATGCAGATCCAGAAGGTAGAATCCCAATTCCATTCGATCTGCTTGAAATTCTCTGAGTCAAAATTCCTTACAACCAAATAAGTAGCAGCTGCCAGTCCAATAATGATGGTCAGGGCAATCCTACCTGTTGAGAATAATTTTAGTGCCTTTGGTTTTTCTGCCATTCAAGCGGCTTATAATTCAATTACTTTTGCCTCGATCAAGCTTTATGAAGCTGATCATAAACATCCTAATTTGAGAATCCCAAAACTAAGAATTTAGTGGACTCTAGCAGGACAGTAAGAAATACAGGCCTTGAATAAAAGACTTTTAGCACATTTAGCGATCTTCGGAGCCAACCTGATCTACGGCATAAACTATAGCGTTGCTAAAGATCTAATGCCTGATTTTTTAACCCCTTTTGCCTTTATCTTTTGCAGGGTACTCGGGGCACTAATCCTATTTTTCCTTTTTGATCTTATCTCCAGAAACAAAGAAAAAGTTGAGCGAAGAGATCTATTGAGACTAGCCATTTGCGGACTGTTTGGGGTTGCTTCCAATCAATTGATGTTCTTCTATGGATTGAACTTAACTTCCCCAATTAATGCTGCAATTATCATGACTTCCAACCCTATTTTGGTAATGATCTTTGCAGCTTTGATCATCAGGGAGAAGATCACAGCAACAAAATTAGGAGGGGTCTTTTTAGGTTTGGCAGGAGCTGCTGCCTTGATCCTTCATGGAAAAAGTCTAAGTGTGGAGAATGATGGACTGATTGGCGATCTGTTCATATTCTTAAATGCCACTTCTTACGCCTTGTATCTTGTATTGGTAAAACCATTAATGAGCAAATACAAACCTATTACCGTGATCAAATGGGTTTTCTTGTTTGGGGCATTCTATGTATTTCCTTTTGGATTCAATGAGTTCAGGGAAGTCAATTGGGATAGTTTCGATCAAAATATCTGGACTGCCTTTGCCTTCGTTGTGATAGGCACTACTTTTCTTGCCTATCTATTCAACATTTACGGACTTAAGCGATTAAATCCAACTACTGTTAGCAGCTATATTTATTCTCAACCACTCATAGCTACATCCATTGCCTTGATCTTCCACGATGGCAAGCTGGATGCTGTAAAAGTGATTGCTGCATTATTGATCTTCACAGGGGTATATTTAGTGAGTATTAGAAAGAAGAAAGTCGCTAGTCCTTAATGGTTAAATTTGCCATCTGAATCTAGATAGTATGATCAACTCAATGACAGGCTTCGGGAAAGCCGAAGGAAGTATTGGAGAGTTTAAGGTGAATTGTCAAATGAGATCCCTCAACTCAAAATCAATGGACCTCAACCTTAGGTTGCCCAATCAATTTAGAGAGCTGGAAGGTGATATCAGAAAATTGATCACTCAGGAGCTCTACAGAGGAAAGGTTGAGTTGGCCATTAATGTTCAAGACAAGGAAGCTAGTTCGGCTCCTTCGATCAATCAGGCAGTCTTTAAGAAGTATTTTGAAGAGCTTGGTCAGATCGCAGAAGAGCTTGGGAAAGAAATTTCAGATCCTATAGAAACGATCTGCAGATTTCCTGAAGTATTCAGCTCAAAAGAACAAGAACTTTCAGAGAATGACAAAGCAGACTGCATATCAATAATTAAAGATTGTATTGCCAAGCTAAAGGAGTTCAGGGTTTCTGAAGGAAAAGAATTAGAAAAGGATCTAAGGTCCCAGATCGAGGAGATCAATACTCAGTTGGAAGTTGCACTTGAATTTGAAGATGAAAGAATTCAAAATGTGAGATCCAGAATAGAACAAAAGCTGGAAGAGCATTCTGAAACCATGAATATCGACAAGGATCGATTTGAGCAGGAATTGATCTACTATATGGAAAAGTTCGATATCTCAGAAGAGAAGGTAAGACTTCGCTCCCACTGCCAATACTTCTTAGAAACACTTGAATCGGAAGAAGAGCAAGGCAAGAAATTGAACTTTATAGCTCAGGAGATCGGTAGAGAGATCAACACTCTAGGTTCTAAAGCAAATCATGCCGAGATGCAACAAAAAGTGGTACTAATGAAGGAGGCATTGGAAAAGATCAAAGAACAGGTCTTGAACATTCTCTAAATAAAATTGATGGCAAAAGGCAAAGCAATCATATTCTCTGCACCTTCCGGATCCGGAAAAACAACCTTGGTCAAGCATCTCATCGGAGAGATCCCGGATCTGAGGTTTTCCATTTCTGCTTGCACAAGAAATAAGAGAGGGAAAGAACAGGACGGTATTGATTACTATTTTTTAAGTCCCGAAGAGTTTAGAAGAAAGATTGAACAAGATGAGTTCGTCGAATGGGAGGAAGTATACCAGGATAATTATTATGGCACTTTAAAGTCTGAAGTAGAAAGAGTTTGGAATGATTCCAAACATCTGATATTTGATGTGGATGTTATAGGTGGATTGAATCTGAAAAATTATTTTGGAGACCAGGCTCTTTCAATCTTTGTGATGCCTCCGGATCTTCCAACCCTGGAAAAAAGATTGAGAGGAAGAGGAACTGATTCTGAAGAAAAGATCATTACAAGACTGAACAAGTCAAAACAAGAACTTTTGAAAGCAGATCAATTCGACAAGATCATTCTAAATGCCGATCTTGAAACCGCAAAGAAGGAAGCTGTTGAAATGGTGAAAAGCTTTTTACTCAAATGAAGATAGGACTGTTCTTTGGGACATACAACCCGGTTCACGTTGGTCATATGGTCATTGCCAATTATATGGTTGAATTTACTGACCTAGATCAACTATGGATGGTAGTCACCCCTCAAAATCCATTCAAACAGAAAGAATCCATGCTCAAAGATTATGATCGATTGCATTTGGTAAAACTGGCCATTGGTGATGATCCTAGAATGAAGGCTTCAGATATAGAATTCAGCTTACCTCAGCCGAACTACACCAGCAATACCTTAGCTTATTTAGAGGAGAAATTTCCGGACCATCAGTTTGTTTTGATCATGGGTGCTGACAATCTTCAGCATTTTCACAAATGGAAGAACAGTGAGCATATCATTGCCAATCATGAACTATATGTTTACCCAAGGATCGATTCAGATGAAGGGGGTGAGCTGAGAGCACATTCCAATGTGAAGATGGTGGATGCTCCTATTATGAAAGTCTCTTCCTCATTTATAAGAAAAGCCATTGGCGAAGGAAAGAGTGTTTCCCATTACATGCCAAAAGGAGTAGCGGAGTATGTGGAAGAAATGAACCTTTATAAATAAGACAAAGAAGGGGAAGTTCATCAAACAAAATCTTCCATTCTAATTGATTAGAATATCCTGGAGAATATTTAGGACAATGGTAAGCGATTCAGCTTATACTGCTACCGCCTCTAGTATCGATTGAAAGATCTTCAATCCATCAGTATTTCCCAACTCAGGATCAGCTGCTCTTTCAGGGTGAGGCATCATACCAAAAACATTTCCTGCTTTGTTCCTAACTCCCGCGATATTATCAATTGAGCCATTTGGATTTGATTCTTGGGTGATATTCCCTTCTGCATCGCAATATCTATAGATCACTTGATCATTGGCTACAAGTTCTTTGATCATCTCAGGACTTGCATAATATCTTCCTTCAGCATGAGCAATTGGAATGTTCAACACCTCAGAGGTATCCACAGATTGGTTGATCATGGATGAGTTGTTATCAGCTTTTAGGTATACGTTCTTGCAAGTGAACTTCTGATGATCGTTGTGAAGAAGAGCACCCGGAAGCAAACCAGACTCGCACAGGATCTGGAATCCATTACAAATGCCAAGAACATAACCTCCTTTGGCTGCATGTTCTTGCACTTCTTTCATAATGGGAGAGTAGTTTGCAATTGCACCTGACCTCAAATAATCACCATAAGAGAAACCTCCCGGTAGCACAATAAAATCTGCTCCTTGAAGATCATGATCCTTGTGCCAAAGCTGAACGACTTCTTGTTTTAAGATTGTTTCCAAAACATAGACCATGTCTTGGTCACAATTAGATCCAGGAAAGGTGATTACTCCGAACTTCATAGATTAGATTTTGAGTTCGCAAAGTTATGAAAAGGCTATGATATGCCTAGCTTCCTTTTCAACTAAAAAATCCTAGAAGAGAGATGAGTGCCAGCAGGATCAAACTGCTTTCATAGATCCAGCTTTTCTTCATTTCAGGAAGGGTAGAAGCAAATATTGAAAAGATCGGAAGGAACATGATCGCTATGCCTTCAACCGGTTTAAAGATTATAAAAACTGCAAGTCCAACGATCAGCAAATTGTAGAAATTCCTAAACTGGGCTTTACTCCTAAGAACTGCCTTCGAGCTTAAGGTGATACTTTTAAAAAGGAAGATCAAGAATAGACCACTAAATCCAAGTAGGGTAATGGTAGCAATATCGAATCCTCCCAATTGATAAAGATTTGGCTCAAGGTCTATATAGAAGGTAAATGGCAGTTCCAATAAGTAGAGAATAGAGGCAATGAAGTAATATGGAAGACCCAAGAGAAGAAAATAGATCAAAAACTCCTTCAAATAGAATCCACGTTGAATAAGCACCCCTAAATAGAGAATAACGGCAATCAACAATGCTTTAGGAAAGAACATACTTGAGAATGACATATAAAGAGCCAGCAATGCTATTTCTCTATTGATACGGATCTGGGTGTGAACCTCAAACTGCAATTGAAGTGCTTTTTGTAGAAAAAAGATAAAAATGGCCAGATTGATATGAAAAAGTAACTCAGGAAAAATAAGAAGGAACGGCAGCAGGAGAAAAAGCATATCAAACCTACTGTCAGCCGTAAAATGATAATTCCTAAGAACTGAACTCAGCTTGAAAAGGCTAACAAATAATAGAATAAATGAAGCAGCAGAAATTAGGATCCGCTTCCACAACTGATCTGCAAGTGGGAAAGAATCTGCTATAAAGGGAGAAAGCTTATAAAATCCTTTCGTTGGGGTCAGGTAAAAGAGCAGGGAAAGAATGGCTATAATGAGACCGGTCCAAATGATCTGAAGAAGAGGTTGTCTTTTAAGTTGTTCTATGAACATAGATGCTAAATTTAAAGACTATCTGGAGAAGGGAGTGAAGAAGCTTTTACTTATTTTTGTCTCGCATCATAAAAGCACTGCTATGACTTGGACAGATTTTGTTTATGGATTAGGTGACATCTTCACAGCAACATTCAAGCTTCTTCCTATGTTAGGAAACCTTCCCAATATCCTTTTCACTCTAATAATTATGGGAGGATTGGTTTACTGGATAAATGAATTGAAGAAATACAAAGCAGAGGCAAAAAGAACCGGCGGGATCGAATAAGCTTTCTAGCTCATCAGATCAAAGCCAATATCCTTTCTATAATATCTCCCATCAAAGAGTATTCTCTCAGCATTTCTATAGCTTTTTGCTAAAGCATCTCTATAATTGTCTCCTTTTGCCGTAACGGCGATCACTCTTCCTCCATTGCTCAAGATCTTATCGTTCTCTCTTTTGGTTCCTGCATGAAAGAGAAGACAATCTGCAGTTTGGTCTAGACCTGTAATTTCCTTCTCCTTTTCATAACTTTCAGGATAACCACCGGAAACTAACATTACTGTAGTGGCTGATTCATTAGCTATCTGAAGGTCTTCATTGGAAAGTTTTCCTTCTGCACATGCAATGAAGTGAGACAATAGATCAGAGTTGATCCTTGGCATTACTACCTCTGTTTCAGGATCCCCCATTCTAACATTGTACTCAATTACAAAGGGTTCATTTTGAACGATCATCAATCCAATAAAAAGGAATCCGCAATAGTCAAATCCTTCCTTGCTAATTCCATTGATACTTCTTTTTACGATCTTCTCCTCTATTTTCCTTTCTAGATCATCATTGGCAAAGGGCACGGGTGAAACTGCTCCCATCCCACCAGTGTTAAGTCCGGTATCACCTTCTCCAATTCTCTTATAATCCTTTGCTGAGGGTAGTATCTTGTAATCCTTTCCATCAGTCAGAACAAAACAGGACATCTCAATTCCATCTAGGTATTCTTCAATGACCACTTTGGAAGAAGCGTCACCAAATTTATTGTCCTTGAGCATTGCCTTTAATTCCGCTTGAGCCTCTGTCAGATCTTTGAGAATAAGCACCCCTTTTCCGGCAGCCAATCCATCGGCCTTTAGAACATAAGGAGGGTTCAAAGCCTCTAGGAATTGAAGCCCTTCGTTCAATGATGAGGCATCAAATGATCGGTATGCAGCAGTTGGGACTTCATATTTACTCATGAACTTCTTAGCATACTCTTTACTTCCCTCTAATTCAGCTCCAGCTTTAGACGGACCGATAACCTTCAATTCCGGTAATCTTTCTTTGAAATGATCTTGCACTCCTTCCACCAATGGCGCCTCCGGGCCCACTACTAAGAGATCTATTCCTTCAGTGCGAATAAATTCCTCTTGTGCCTTAAAATCACTAACACCGATCTCAACATTGGTAGCAATTTGATCAGTGCCGGCATTACCTGGAGCTACGAAAAGTTTATCTAATTGTGAAGACTGATTGATCTTCCACGCCAAGGCGTGTTCTCTTCCTCCGGAACCCAATAAAAGTACCTTCATTCCTTTTTTTTGCAAAGGAAAGAAAAGCAAGTATTATCAAGAAACTTTTATCGTTTTTCCTCGTCGATCTCTTCGTAATGCTCAGCTACCCACTTCACATAGTCCTTGTCGTAGGTAAAGCCTTTCTCTTTCTCCTTGATATATAGCTTTGCCACAGGAGGAAGGATGGTTTCCGCAACATCTGCTGAATCCACTTTGAAGAGTTCCAAGTCTAATTGAAAGAAGTACATTCCGCTTATATCTTCAGTTGGATGGGTGGCAATAACCCCCACCTGCTTTGTGATATAATCATCTTTCAAGAATGCAATATTGTATACAGAACCCAAAGGCAGATCTATCTTATAGCTTCCATTCTTTTGAGAAAAGCTCTCCAGAATGATCTGATTGTCCTTGATCACTTCAATAGAAACATTGGGTACAGTCTTATCTCCTTGCACCATTCTTCCGTGTAGTGTAAGCCTACCTGATTGAGCAAGTACTGTAGAAACTAATAAAAAAGAAAGAATACTTAATAAGGTTCTCATAATCAATTGCTAAACTAAGCATATATACTTCTTATTAGCAAGAATGTTTCACTAAAGTCCTAACAATACTTCATTCGGATCTTTTCCACCGAAAATTATACTGGAAGGATTCTCGATCATTTCCTTAACCATCTTTAGGAAACTAACAGACTCCTTTCCATCAATGATCCTGTGATCATAAGAAAGAGCTACATACATCACCGGTCTGATCACTACCTCCCCATTAACCGCAATTGGCCTTTCAACAATATTGTGCATTCCCAGGATAGCCGATTGGGGAGGGTTAATGATTGGCGTACTCATCATTGAACCGAATACTCCACCATTGGTGATGGTAAATGTTCCTCCGGTCATTTCATCAATTGAGATCTTGCCATCTCTTGCTTTGATAGCCAATCTTTTGATATCTGCTTCTATCTCAGCTAAGCTCATCTGTTCAGCATTCCTCACAACAGGAACCATTAAACCTTTTGGACTGCTCACTGCGATCCCAATATCAGCATAATCATGATAAACTATCTCATTCCCATCGATCATAGCATTCACAGCAGGGAAAGCATTCAATGCCTCAGTAACAGCTTTTGTGAAGAAAGACATGAATCCAAGGTTTACATTATGATGTTCTCTGAACTTCTCTTTGAATTGAGATCTCACTTCCATCACATAACTCATATCAATCTCATTGAAGGTGGTCAGCATGGCTGTCTCATTCTTCACAGAAACCAATCTTTCAGCAACTTTTCTTCTGAGAGAAGACATTTTCTCCCTTTTCTGCTCTCTGCTTCCACCCCAACCTTGAGCCGCTGAAGCATCAATTCCTGCAGCCATTGCTTGAAGCACATCTTGTTTAGTGATCCTGCCTCCTTTTCCTGTACCGTTCAATTGATTGGAAGCAATGTTATTTTCTCTCATCAATTTATTAGCCGCAGGGGAAGGGTGTCCCTTTGCATTAGAGTCAGTTGAAGATGGAGCAGCTGCCACTTCAGTTTTCTCTTCTTTAGCTACTTTCTCTTCGGCAGCCTCGGCCTTTTCTTCCTTTTCAGGTGCAGAATTGCCAGCCGGAGCTTCAACTGATGTATCTATCTCAGCTACGATATCTCCCACGCTAACAGTATCACCTTCAGCTGCCTTGATCTTAATTGCTCCGCTAGCGGTAGCAGTCAACTCAAGAGTTGCTTTATCAGAATCTATCTCTGCAATAACATCATCTATATTTACGTAGTCACCATCAGAAACTGTCCAACTTGCAATGTCGACTTCTGTAATAGATTCACCCGGACTTGGGACTTTAACTTCTTCCATTTTTATCGTGGATAAGGATTATAATTTATGAGCTTACCATGCTATAGCTGAAAGCTGTATCTATGATCAAATTTTGTCTTCTTTCAAACACTTTTGCCGATCCTGATGCAGGGCTGGCACTTGGAGGTCTTGATATGATCTTCCATTGATCAGACTGCTCAGTAGTGGCCTTTATATATCTCCATGCGCCCATATTCTCTGGTTCTTCTTGAACCCAGATCAAATTCTCAAGATTCTTGTATTGAGCAAGTAGTTTGTTGAATTGTTTTTGCGGGAAAGGATAAAGCTGCTCAAATCTTACAATGGCAACATCGTCTATTCCTTCATCTCTTCTTTTCTTCAAGAGCTCGTAATATAATTTACCACTACAACAAAGAACAGTTCTAACATTCTTTTTGTCTTTAAGAGTATCAGGTAATATTTCTTGGAAACCACCTTCTGTGAACTCCTCTATCTTCGAAACCACTTCAGGATGTCTCAATAAGCTCTTTGGTGTAAATACCACCATCGGTGTTCTGAACTCTCTGTGTAATTGTCTTCTCAATGCATGATAAAAGCTGGCCGGTGTTGTACAATTCACGATCTGCCAGTTCAAGTCAGCACTTAGGGTAAGATATCTTTCTAACCTTGCTGAAGAATGCTCAGCACCCTGTCCCTCATATCCATGAGGCAGGAATAAGACCATCCCACTTTTGCTTCTCCATTTATCCTCTCCAGAACTCAAGAACTGATCAATGATGATCTGAGCTCCATTGTTGAAGTCGCCAAATTGAGCTTCCCAAATGGTTAATGTATTTGGAGTCGCCATGGCATATCCATATTCAAAACCAAGGACGGCATATTCAGACAGATGTGAATTATAGATCTGAAGTTTAGGCAAGCCTTCTCCAATATTATTCAATGGGATGTATTCTTCCTCTGAATCTTCTACCTTAAGCACAGCATGTCTGTGAGAGAAGGTACCTCTCTCACAATCTTGTCCTGACATTCGAATAGGATGGCCTTCGCTCAATAGGGTTGCATAAGCCATCAGCTCTCCCATTCCCCAATCAAGCTCACCACTTTCCTCTATCATTCTTTGTCGGTCTGCCATTAATTTGCGAGACTTCTTAAAGAATGGTTTTTCTTCTGAAAGGCTTGTAATTGCCCTACCCAACTCCATGAACTTCTTCTTAGGGAAAGATGTTTTTGGAGAGCTCTCAAAGTCCTTTTCAGTTGAAGGACGAATTCCCTCCCATGTTTTTTCCAGGAAGTTGGTAATACTTGCCTTTTCAATCTCTTTGGAATCAAGCAACCTATCTTGAAGCATGTCATTGAACTGCTTCTTCATATCAGCTACATCAGCATTAGAAATGATGCCTTTCTCAAGAAGGTTTTTGATGTACAACTCTTTAGGATTTTCGTGCTTGGAGATCTCCTTGTATAAAATAGGCTGGGTGAATCGTGGCTCATCACCTTCATTATGACCGTATTTTCTATAACAGAGCAGGTCTACAAAAACATCCTTCTTGTACTTCTGTCTATATTCCAATGCCAGCTTGATCGTATGAACAACTGCTTCAACATCATCTCCGTTCACATGAAAAACAGGACTTAGGGTCACCTTTGCAACATCGGTGCAATAGGTACTTGATCTGCCATCTAGATAGTTTGTTGTAAAACCGATCTGATTATTAATGACAATATGAATAGTACCCCCAGTCTTATAAGCATCCAGGTTGGCCATCTGTATAACCTCATAAACCACACCTTGACCGGCAATACTGGCGTCTCCATGGATTAAGATAGGAGCGATCTTGTCTTCCGAATGAAGATATTCATCGATCTTGGAACGAGCGATACCCTCCACAACCGGATCCACAGCCTCTAAGTGAGAAGGGTTAGGAGAAAGGGTCAACTTAACAGGGTGTCCATTATCTGAAACAATATCACATGAATACCCCAAATGGTACTTTACATCTCCGTCGAATAGATTATCCTCATATTCTTTTCCTTCAAATTCACTAAAGATAGCGTCGTAGGTTTTGTTGAAGATGTTTGCCAATACATTCAGTCTTCCCCTATGAGCCATTCCCATAACAAACTCCTCAATTCCCATATTAGCGCCCATCTCGATGATCGCATCTAAGGCTGGGATCAATGACTCACCTCCTTCTAGTGAAAAACGTTTTTGTCCAACAAATTTCTTATGTAAGAATTGCTCAAAGATCACAGCCTGGTTCAACTTGTGAAGCATATGCTTTTTCTCTTCTACAGAGAAGGTTGGACGATTTCTATTGGATTCCAACTTTTCCTGTAACCAGCGAACCTTTTCCGGCTTGCGAATATATCTGTACTCAACTCCAATGGAATTGCAGTAGGTTTCTTTTAGGTGATCTATGATCTCAGATAATGTAGCATCTGAAAGTCCGATCTCAATTCCCGCTTTGAACTTTGTGCTTAGGTCAGATTGATCCAAGCCAAAATTCTCAATGTCAAGAGTAGGGGTATACTTCCTTCTATCTCTAACAGGATTAGTCTTTGTAAAAAGGTGACCTCTGGTCCTGTATCCATTGATCAAGTTCAACACCTTGAATTCTTTATCGAAATCAAGACCTGCTTCAAACACAGCTTTGGTGCTGGTACTTGGTTGGTCTATATCATAATTATTCTTGGCAAACTCAAATCCTTCAAAGAATCTGGCCCAACCCTCTTCAACAGAGGTCGGATTTTCTAGAAATTTTTGGTAGAGTTCTTCAACAGCGGAGACATCCGCATTACTCAGGTAGGAAAATTTATCCATGTCGCATTTATATGCTAAATATCAAACAAAGTTAACTAAAAGAATAAACCTATCTAGGCTGTTCTAATTGCATTTTATTGTATAAACCTTCTTTTCAATTCAACTTTCTGCCACTCTCTTATTAGAAGCAGTTTTCCAATTTCATTCATCTTTTGTTCTAATCCTTCCAAGATCAATCCTCTCATCACGATCTCTGGCAAGTCAACTATGTATATCAAGTTCCACCATTTTTCTTCCTTCTCTGCATAGATCTCAGTGAGCATTGAAGAGAGAGTTGTAACCAAGCTATCCTTCTCCTTTTCCCACTCCTTCATTAAAGCATTCTTGTCCATTTCGTCAATTCCGGCCTTAATGAGATCGCGATTCAACTGATTTAAGACATCTTTCAGTATAATTTGCGGAATTTCGCTAACATGATTGTTCCAATTGGGAATTATATTGCTTTCCATTACAAACAAACATAGACCAATTTTGGTTGAATAGTATGGTAAAGCCATGAAGATGAAGAAGGTTTTAATAGGTGGAGGTTCCGGATTAGTTGGCAGTAAGCTGACTGATATCCTTATGGATCGTGGTTACGAGGTGTTGCACCTAAGCAGAAGTGAAGAAAAAAATAATTGGGTTCGGTCGATTCATTGGGATGTTGAAAAAGGGGAGCTAGATCCAAAGGAGATTGAAGGAGTTGATTATATCATCAATCTTGCAGGTGCCGGTATTGCTGATGAGAAATGGACAGAAGAAAGATTGGAAGTCATTAAAAGTAGCAGGGTAGACTCCAACCTTCTATTGAAAGAAACGATCAAATCACTTGAAAAAAAACCCGAACTATTCATATCAGCATCTGCCATTGGTTATTATGGATTTGAAACCACAGATGAGATCTATACTGAAGAGGATGAAGAAGGGAATGATATTCTAGCTCAGATCTGCAAGGAATGGGAGGAATCAGCTGATAAGGTAGGTGAGCTTGGTATAGCTGTAACAAAGATCAGAATAGGTCTTGTATTGTCAGATGAAGGTGGTGCACTTCCCAGAATAGAAGAACCCATCAGGTGGGGAGTAGGCGCAGCCCTTGGAAGTGGAAAGCAATATATGGCCTGGATCCACATTGATGATCTCTGCAATATATTCTATCATGTGCTAGAGAATAATTTAAGTGGCACTTTTAACGCTGTTTCTCCAAAAGCTGTTACCAATAAGGAGTTCACCCAAAAGTTAGCTGAAGTAATGGGCAAGAGACTGGTTCTTCCCAATATTCCCGGCTTCCTGATCAAGCTATTCATGGGCAAGCGTGCTGATCTTTTGTTAGAAGGAAGTCGAGTGTCTTCAGAGAAGATCAGAAAAACTGATTTTAAGTTTCAATATGGGAAATTGGATAAGGCACTTAAAGATCTTTGTATAGATCTCTAATGATCTCTCTTCATCAAGTAATTGGCTAGCTGAGATAAACCCTCTTTCTTATCCATCTCAACTGAAACCATCTTTAGGTCAGCAACTGCCTTTTGGAAGAAACCATCAATGATCTCCATTGTATGCTGCTTCACTCCTACTTCATTGAAGATTTGAAGAATAGCTTCTACTTTATCAGCTGGGCTGTAATTCAATGCCCTTTCAATATCTGCCTTTTGCTGTTCATTAGCCAACTCTAGTGTCTTTAACATCAGATAGGTTTTCTTGTTGGCTAGGATATCACCTCCTACTTGCTTTCCTACCTTTTCAGATTCGCCAAATGCATCCAAATAATCATCCTGAATTTGAAAGGCCAATCCTAAGTTCAACCCAAATGAATAAAGAAGCTCTGCATCTCTCTTACTTGCATTGGAGGCAATTGCACCCAATTTTAGACTACAGCCGATCAATTCTGCTGTTTTCAGACTGATCATCTCTATATAGTCATTGATATTGACCCTCTTGCTGGTTTCAAAGTTCATATCGTATTGCTGCCCTTCACATACCTTGATCGCCGAGCGATTGAATTGAGCTATTAGGTCTTTGAAATTTTCATTCTCAGCTTTAAGGATGGCATCATAGGCCTGCACAAGCATAACGTCTCCTGATAGTATCGCAATGTCTCTATTCCACTTTTGGTGTACAGTCTCCTTTCCTCTTCTTAATGGAGCTTCATCCATAATATCATCATGAACAAGACTGAAGTTGTGAAAAATCTCAATTGCCAGAGCAATGGAGGTATATTGCTTGGATCTAATATCGGCACCATAGAGCTCAGCTGCCATCAAACATAATATAGGCCTGATTCTTTTGCCTCCTAAGGCAAGAATATATTCAATCGGCTCATATAGTTCGCCCGGAGAATCAGGATACTCTAGCTTTTTTAATTCTTCCTCAACAATTGCTAAATAACTATTGATCATGAGATTCTAGTTAGGATAGAATATACTCTTTCTGTTCCAAGAGTTTTGAAAGACCTTCTCTTAAAGAGATCGGTTCATAGCCTAAAAGGTCCTTCATTTTTGAGGTATCAGGCAGCCTTCGACTCATATCTCCTTCCGGAAGAGGTGGTAAATGAATGATCTCAGAATTCGAATTCGTCAGCTCCTTGATCATCTCTGCCAATTCGATCACTTTGATCTCTTTATCAGAGCCTATGTTGATAATGTCATTGACCATCTCATTTTCTTCAAATGCTTTAACACAGGCATTGATATTGTCATCTACATAGCAGAAAGTTCTACTTTGAATCCCATCTCCATAGATGGTAATCGGTTCCCCTTTTAGAGCCGCAGCAATGAATCTACTGATCACAAAATCTTTGCTTTGAAGAGGTCCGTAGGTATTAAAGAACCTAAAAATGGTATAGTCTAATCCGTATTCTTGCTTGTATGATTTTAAGAAAGCCTCTCCAACATTTTTGACGATTGCATATGGCAGTCTGGAGTTGAGAGGAGTTGTCATTTCATTTTGCGGTAGCTCTACCGGTTCTCCATAAACTTCTGAAGAGGAAGAGAAGAAGATCCTTTTTACTCCTGTATTCTTTGAAAGATCTAGGATATTCTTCATCCCGCTTATATCTTCCAAGACCATTACCGGATTGTTCAAAGTTCGTTTTACACCAACAACGGCAGCAAAGTGGAATACATAATCGAAATTATGACTGTAGAAGATGGTAGATATATCGCTAAGCTTATTAACATCGGCCTTTATGAACTTGATATTTGCATGTTCGATCAACCTAGAAGTATCACCGGTGAGCAGATTGTCTACCACTACCACTTTATACTTATCGCTTTCGGCGAGTTTGTTCACTAATGAACTGCCAATAAAACCTGCTCCTCCTGTGACTAAAACTTTTATCTTCATTAAAAAATATCACTGCACGAGTGATATAATCCCCTTGCGAGCTCACACTGGTTTTGGCTTGCTCATTGGAATCAGAGGTCCATTTCTCTTCCCATAACAAAGAAACGTTTACCTCACCGATTTCATCGCGGTTAATGATACGAATTTTATCTGAAAATAATTCTTTGCCTAAACCGTTATCTTCACTTTCCATAGACTCTATGGCTGCTTGCAAGGATTCATGATATTCTTCTGGAAAAGTGTC
>JAUIGQ010000030.1 GCA_030429925.1 Bacteroidia bacterium
TGGTACTAATCCGGATCATATCAGAAGGATCGCAGAGATCGCAGCTCAGTATCAACCGAGAAAAATGAAAAAGCACGATCCGCTCCCCAAGTATAGTGGATTGGAACCTTTGACCATTACTGAGAATACCAATTTTGTGAATGTTGGGGAAAGAACCAATGTCACAGGTTCTGCAATGTTCAAGCGATTGATCAAAGAAGAGAATTTTGAAGAGGCGCTGACTGTAGCACTACAACAAGTTGAAGGTGGCGCTCAGATCATCGATGTGAATATGGATGAGGGCATGTTGGACTCTGAAGAGGCCATGAAGACCTTCTTGAATCTGATCGCCTCAGAGCCAGATATTGCCCGAGTGCCGATCATGGTGGATTCTTCAAAATGGTCGGTCATTGAAGAAGGATTGAAATGTATTCAAGGAAAAGCCATTGTCAATTCTATTAGTTTAAAAGAAGGGGAGGAAAACTTCTTGCAGCAAGCAAAGCTGATCAGAAGATATGGAGCTGCTGTCATTGTAATGGCATTTGATGAAAAAGGTCAGGCTGATAACTATGAAAGAAGAATTGAGATCTGTGAAAGAGCATACAAACTACTCACGGAGAAACTCAACTTCCCTCCTCAGGATATCATCTTCGATCCGAACATTCTTACAGTAGGAACGGGAATAGAAGAGCATAATAACTATGCTGTTGACTTTATCAAGGCAACCAAGTGGATCAAAGAAAACTTGCCACATGCCTTGGTAAGCGGAGGGGTGAGCAATGTTTCTTTTTCATTTAGAGGAAATAATGTGGTGAGAGAAGCCATGAACTCTGCTTTCCTATACCATGCCATTCAAGCCGGGTTGGACATGGGTATTGTCAATGCCGGAATGATCGAAGTATACGATGATATTCCAAAGGAGCTCTTAGAAAGGGTAGAAGACGTATTGCTCAATAGGAGAGAGGATGCCACCGAGCGCTTAACGGATTATGCAGACTCTGTGAAGGGCGGTGAAAAGAAGCAAGTAAAGGATGAGAGTTGGAGAAAAGGCACCGTTCAGGAAAGGCTAAGCCATGCGCTCGTAAAAGGAATTGTGGAGTTCATTGAGAAGGACACTGAGGAGGCTAGACAGCAATATCCCAAACCTTTGGAAGTGATCGAAGGACCCTTAATGGACGGAATGAATGTAGTAGGTGACCTCTTTGGCTCTGGAAAGATGTTCTTGCCTCAAGTGGTAAAGAGTGCCAGGGTAATGAAGAAAGCTGTAGCCTATCTTCTGCCATATATTGAAGAGGAAAAGAAAAGGTCAGGAGACCAAGCTAAGAATGCGGGTAAGATCTTGATGGCTACTGTAAAAGGAGATGTTCACGATATTGGAAAGAACATAGTATCAGTGGTGCTGGCTTGCAACAACTATGAAGTGATCGATATGGGAGTAATGGTACCTGCTGAGAAGATCTTAAAGGAAGCCAAAGCTCAGAATGTTGATATGATCGGATTAAGCGGATTGATCACTCCATCTTTAGATGAAATGGTTCACCTGGCTTCTGAAATGAAAAGACAAGGATTTACAATTCCATTATTGATCGGAGGAGCAACTACTTCAAGAGCACATACAGCTGTAAAGATTTCACCGGAATATGACCATCCGGTAGTTCATGTGCTGGATGCATCTCGTTCTGTGCCTGTTGCTGGATCTCTGTTGACAAAAGACATTAAGGTCAAAGAGAAGTTTGTTCAGGAGATAAGGGATTCTTATCAGTTAATGAGAGAACAGCATGCTTCAAAGCAAGCGAGAAAGTCGATGTTGTCCATTGAGGAAGCAAGAAAGAATAGAGCAAATGTAGATTGGGACAAGCTTGATTACGTTCAACCTTCTTTTATTGGAAAAAAAATACTTCCCGATTTTAATTTGGCTGAATTGAGAGAATATATCGATTGGACACCCTTCTTCAGCACTTGGCAGTTAGCCGGCAAGTTTCCGGCTATTCTTGAGGATGAGAAAGTTGGGGAGGAAGCCGGTAGATTGTATGCTGATGCACAAAGAATGCTGGATACCTTGATCAGAGAGAAGTGGCTAACCGCTAAGGGTGTTGTTGGATTTTGGCCTGCCCAGGCTGAAGGGGATGACATTATTCTTTTTAAGGACGAAAGCAGAACAGAGAAGTTAGAAGTCTTACACCAATTGAGACAACAAGGCAAAAAAGCTGAGGGTATTCCCAACTTCTCATTAGCAGATTTTGTAGCAAACGGAAAAGGCAAGAATGATTATGTTGGGGGTTTTGCAGTAACAGCCGGACTAGGTATTGAAAAGAAACTTCAGGAGTTTGCCAAGGATCACGATGATTACAATTCAATTCTTTTAAAAGCTTTGGCCGACAGACTCGCGGAAGCTTTTGCTGAAAGATTGCATCAATTGGTAAGAACCGAGTATTGGGGTTATGCTAAAGAGGAGCAGATAGACAATGAGCAATTGATCAAAGAAAAGTATCAAGGGATCAGACCGGCACCTGGTTATCCGGCTTGTCCTGATCATACAGAGAAGGGAATCCTATTTAATTTATTGGAGGCTGAATCAATTGGAATTCAACTTACAGAAAGCTATGCTATGTATCCTGCCGCTTCTGTTAGTGGACTGTACTTCATGCATCCACATTCAAAATACTTTGGTTTGGGCAAGATCGAAAGGGATCAATTGGTTGATTACGCCAATAGAAAGGGAATGTCAGAAAAGGAAATGGAAAGATGGCTAAGGCCGGTGCTGAATGAGTAATGTTTAGTTGATTACTCTAGTACATTGATTACTTGCTTTTTCATGTACTCTTTACCATCTTGATTCATTATAACGATACAGAAATACGCTCCAGGAGAAACTTTATTTCCACTCATATTTCTGCCATCCCAGCTACCGTAAATGTCGTTGTATTCATAAACAAGACCATTGGTAGCAGCATTAAAAATTTGAACTTTAATGGCAGTCACCCCTAAAGACTCTAGGTCAGAAGGTTCTATTTTAAAAATATCGGTAATACCATCACCATTTGGTGTGATCACATTCTGAATCTTGTATTCTTCAATTGCAATTTGCTTAGCATCTACCTCTTCTTCAACTTTATCGTCAACTGAAGGATCATCCGGATCTAGGTTATTATCATGATCCTTGTCTTTTCCAAAGCTTTTGTTAGATGGTCCTTTAGAAGTAGAAGTAACCGGCTTATCAGCAGCAGTTCCTGCAGCAGTGCTTGAAGCAACTTCGGCATCTTCGCTGCTCAATTCAGAGTCAGGGTCTGAGCTAGTTGATAGATCATTCTCTCCAACTTCACTCTCATTATTTAGGTTTTCCTCTGAAGAAATTTGTTCTTTCTCATTGTGAAGCTCTTTTTGAGCTATCTTGGTCTCTTTCTCAGGTCTTTCAGTTTGATCTTTTGAAAGTTCAGCTTTCTCTTCCTTAGGAAGTGTCTCAGATTTCAACTGATCGGAATCAAGATCTTCTTTTTCTTCTTTAGCAACTTCTAAAGGTAGAGTTGAAGATTGATTAGAAGGAGCTGTCTCCTCCTCAACAAGAGGCTGAACTTCTTCGGAAGTCTTTCTGGCTTCTGCTTTCTTTTCAAAATAATAATACCCGGCAATGGAAGTAACGGCTATAGCTCCGCCAACCACAGCGGTAGTCAACCAGCCTGAGCCAACCTTGGAAGCAGTTGAAGCAGCCTGGCCGGCAGCAGATGATGTTCCTGCAGATGGGATCTCACCTTGTATCTTTCCCCAAAGCTGATCTCCCGGATCTACCTCGAATTGATCAAAGGCATCCTTAAAAAGCTCTTCTATGTTATTTCCCTTTTTCAATGGGTTAATTATTATCTATTTTCTAATTCTTCTAATTTCTTTTGCAATAATGCTCTTGCTCTGGAATATTGCGACTTCGAAGTGTTTTCTGATATCTCTAGCTGTTCTGCTATCTCTTTGTGGGAATAGCCTTCTATAGCGTAGAGGTTGAATACAGTTCTATAACCGGTTGGCAGATCTCTGATCATTGCCAACAGATCTTCAGCTTGCAACTTCTCAACTGCCTGACTTTCTTTCTTTAACAAGAAATCTACATCGTCGATGTTTACGTTAAAGCGCTGCGCTTTGTTGCTTCTCAAATAATCGAGAGCTGTATTTACCATTATCCTTCTAATCCAACCTTCCAAAGAACCTGTTCCGGAAAAAGTGTCAATCTTCTTGAACACCTTTATAAATCCGTTTTGAACTATATCTTGAGCCTCCTCATAGCGATCTGCATATCGCATGCAAACCCCGGTCATTACACGCTTGTATCTCTCATAGAGATATCTCTGTGCCTGTTCCCTTTTGGCCATGCATCCTTCCAGCATTTCCTCATCACTCATGTGTCCTGCAGCTTTTGCCAAGCTAGTTCGAATATCAGATGCAATTCAACCTCAATAGGTTGCATTGCCGGTGAAAAATAATTTGAATTTCAAAATTAGCCGAAATAGATCTACAAAGAACGCTCTTATGCCTTTTCAAGTGTAAAAGAGAACACAGAACCTTCACCTATTTTACTTCTTACATTGATGGTTTGCTTGTGTGCTTCCATAATGTGTTTCACAATGGCCAAGCCTAATCCTGATCCACCATCTGACCGACTTCTTCCTTTATCTATCCTGTAAAACCTCTCAAACAACCTTGGTAGATGTACTTCTTCAATACCTCGACCATTGTCAGCTACTTCAACCAAAATATTTTCATCCAGATCATAGAATCTGATATTGGTTCTTCCACCTTCTTTTCCATAATTGATGGAATTGACTATCAAATTGGTCAATACTTGGGTGATTCTTGCCGGATCTGCTTTTACAAAGATGTTCTTGTCTTCTGCTTTTATGTTGATGGTAATCTTTTTTTTCTTGGCCTTATATTCTATAGACTCAATTACTTCTTTCGTGAGCGCCAATAGGTCGAATTTTTTAAGGTCTAGCTGCATTCTGTTAGACTCCAATTTGGCGATCTCATCCAGATCGTCAACCATCTCGATCATCCGATTGATACTTTTTTCAGCTTTCAATAAAAAACTCCTATTGATTTCCTCATCTTCCAATCCACCTTCCAATAAAGTAAGTATATAGCCTTGAATACTGAAGATGGGTGTTTTCAGTTCATGAGAAACATTCCCCAAGAATTCTCTTCTAAATTGTTCCTGATCTGTCAGTCGCTCTATCTCCTTTCTATTCTTCTGGTCCCAGTCGATCACTTCTTGTCGGATCCTGCCAAAGACATCTTCACTTAGATCGATCTGTTGGGGCTCTCTCTTTAGTCCTACTTTTAGATTGTGAATGGTCTTGTAGATCAGTCTAAATTTCTTGTCGATAAACTGTCCGATCCCCCAAAGGAAAATAAAGTAACAGATCACCAAACTGAAGGTGAAGAAAGCGATACTAGCCATTAGACTGAATGGATAGTAAATGATCCAGACTAGACTGCAGCATACTGATATCAAGGCTGCAATTAAAATGGATAGTCTAAAAGCCAGTTGCTGAGGCGACAAATTGCGCATCCTTAAAGCTAAGGGTTTTCTAGTAAAGTAGGGAACTTTAGGCTTCAAATTTATAGCCAACACCTTTTACAGTTTTAATGTAGGAGTCGCCTAATTTTTCTCGAAGCTTTCTAATATGTACATCAATGGTGCGGTCGCCAACTACAACCTCACCTCCCCATATAGTGTTCATGATCACTTCACGAGTGTAAACTCTGCCGGGTTTGCTCATCAAAAGAGAAAGTAGTTCAAATTCTTTTTTGGGTAGGTTAATGTCTTTTCCTTCCTTTTTGATAAGATATCTTTCTCTATCAATGGAGATCCCACCAACTTCAATGTCCTCTTCAATTGTCATTCCTCCGCCTTTTCTTCGAAGTATTGCCTTTACCTTGCTAACCAGAACCCTTGGCTTAACCGGTTTGGTGATATAGTCATCAGCTCCTGCATCAAAACCGGCTATTTGGGAATAATCTTCTCCTCTTGCTGTTAAGAAAGTGATCAAGGTGTCTTTTAAAGATGGGATATTTCTCATTTGGTAACAAGTTTCCATTCCATCCATTTCAGGCATCATCACATCTAGGATAATAAGATCAGGATTTTCTTTCTTGGCAATTTTAATGGCTTCTTTGCCATTATTAGAGGTAGTTACGTCGTAGCCCTCTTTTTTAAGGTTGTAGCCAACGATCTCCAGAATATCTGCTTCATCGTCGACTAGTAGAATTTTTTCTTTTTTCATTGAAAGAGGAAAGGTTTCGCTGCGAATTTAGAATGTAGTCTGAATAAGGGTGTTAAATCAAGGTTAATTATAATTTAATTCAAGCAGATATAAAGGTAAACTCTTTTTTGAATATTGATTTTCAGTCCTTCTGGCTCTCCTTAACATTCCCTTAATGCTTCCATAAAATTTTAATAACTGCAAAGAAAGGTGGGGCTAATAATGTGGTGGCACTTTTGCGGCATAAACTAACTGAAACATATTTTATTAATTATGAAAAATTTAAGATTTACAAGCAAACTGCTGATGGGCTCCGCACTAATGGTAGCCATGTCAGTTTCTATTTCTTCTTGCAAAGACGATGATGGGGAAGATGACCCCATACCAACAGCAACTGAGGTTAATGATCAAAGCAATGTTGTTGTTGCTTCTAATATTGAAAGTGGTTCAAAAGTGACTTGGACAGCCGACAAAGTAATTGAACTTAGAGGTCTAGTTAAAGTAAAATCCGGTGGAGAATTGACCATCGAGCCGGGAACAATTATCAAAGGAAGACCTGGTCAGGGAGCATCTGCCTCTGCACTCTTAGTCGCTAGAGGAGGAAAGATCTATGCAAATGGAACTGCCGCTCAACCAATTATTTTTACAACAACTCTTGATGGAATTCAACCAGGTTATTCAACACCAAATTCTCCAAATCTAGCACCAACTGTTCAAGGTCAATGGGGCGGTTTGATCGTTTTGGGTCATGCTAGAGTTTCAACCGGTAATAGCGGTGGAGGGAGCTTTGATGTTAAGCAGATCGAAGGAATTGATGGAACGGATACCGATGGTGAGTATGGCGGAACAAATGATCAGGATAGTTCAGGAGTTATTACTTATGTTTCCATTCGACATGGTGGATCAAACATTGGCCAGGACAATGAGATCAATGGGCTAACCTTAGGCGGTGTTGGTAGTAAAACTGTTATCAATAACATTGAAATAGTTGCAAACAAAGATGATGGTATTGAATTCTTTGGAGGCACAGTCTCTGTTTCTGATGTTGTTGTTTGGAACAATGGAGACGATGCTTTGGATACAGATCAATCTTACAATGGCACCGTTTCAAACTTTGCTCTGATCGGATCTGGTGGTTCTCCATTTGAGTTGGATGGACCTGAAGGAACATATATCAATGGAAATCATACCTTAATGAATGGAGCAATTGTTTCAACCAGACCAAATGGTGGTTTGGCTGCAGAAGATTTGATCAATTATGATGAGAACTCCAATGTTGATTTGAAGAATTTATCATTTACCGAGATCAGTGCTGGTCAAAAGGTGAATTCTAAAGATAGAAGCACGGCCCCAAATGTTAGTTTTATGAACATTGTTTTGGACGTTGATTCAACTTCACTAGTTAACTATATGGGAAGTGGACATACTAGTCCAATTCCATCTGGAATAACTGCAGGAAAGAATTCTTCATACTTTGATGAGTCAGGATTTTTCTGGACTTGGGCAAATTATGCCGGTGTTTTAAATGGATTATAATAGACTATAAATAACAAATTTTCAAGCTTTGGCAGACTCCTGATGAAGGGGTCTGCTTTTTTAATGTAGAGACCTTATGAAACGAATACTTGTATCATTATTTACCCTTTTTACTCTTAATCTAGGGGCGCAAAATGGATTTATCAGAGGAACTGTTATCGATGATGAAACAGGAGAAACAATAATAGGAGCCAATGTGGCAGTTTTGGATCCATTAATGGGTACATCAACTGATCTGGATGGTAAGTTTTCAATATCAATTCAAGAAGGAATCTACAAAGTTCAAGTGTCTTTTATTTCTTTTCAAACACTTATCATTGAGGATGTTTCGGTTAAAGCGAATGAGGTAGCAAACCTTGGAGTGATTAGATTAAAAACGAATTCAAAACAATTGGAAGAGGTAGTAGTCACTGCTACTGCAACAAGGAAGTCAGAAGCCGCCTTGAATACTATGAAGAAAAAATCCGCTACGATGATGGATGGTATATCCGCTCAAAAAATGGCCCTCACCGGAGATGGGAATGCAGTAGAAGCAGCACAAAGGGTTACCGGAGTTACTGTTGAAGGAGGTAAGTATGTATATGTGAGAGGATTGGGAGATCGTTATTCTAAAGTGACACTTAATAATTTAGATATTCCCGGTTTAGATCCAGATAAGAATAGCCTTCAAATGGATATTTTCCCTACTAGTTTAATTGACAATATCGTAGTCTCGAAGACCTTCTCAGCAAATCAGCCTGCTGATTTTACTGGAGGATTGGTAAATATTGAAACTAAAGCTTTCCCGGATGAGCCGATTCTTGATGTTTCTGCAAGCATTACCTATAATCCTTCAATGCATTTTAACAGTGAATACTTAAGCTACCAAGGGGGAGAAACAGATTGGTTAGGTATGGATGATGGAACAAGAGATCTACCGGATAATACCAGGTTGAGAAATCCAATTAGGCCAATTGTTTATGAAGACGAAGTTGTAAACTCATTCACCAATAGCTTTAACCCAACCATGGCTGCAGAAGAGTCAACTAGCTTTATGAACTATAGTTTTGGGTTGACTGCCGGGAATCAAATTGAACTTAATAAGGAAAAAACGGATAAGAAGAGAAACCCAAAACTTGGATATATTTTCTCTTTGACCTATAAGTCTGAAGAAGAATATTTTGACGATGCATTCATTGGTGAGTATCAGAATGTAGCAGATCCTTCTGAAGCGGAAATGATCTATGTTGACAAATTCAATGGCAGAGTGGGTTCTAAAAGTTCACTGGTTGGGATATTAGGAGGAATTGCCTATAAAACGAACAGGTCAAAGTATACCCTCAACTTAATGAGAATTCAAAATGGAGTTTCAAGAGCTTCAATATATAGTTTAGATAATAATGGCGCTGGAGGTACTGCTTCCGGATATATAGGTGAGTCCAATAACTTAGAGTACAATGAACGTACGGTAAATAACTTGCTATTAAGTGGTAATCATCTATTCAATAAGTCGAATTGGGAAATAGAATGGGGTCTCTCTCCAACTTTTTCACAGGCAGATGATCCGGATATTAGACAAGCACCTTTTACTTTTACTCCAACTGATACCTTGTTTAATCCGGGAGGAGCAGGCATCCCAAATAGAATATGGAGAAGTCTCTCTGAATTCAATAACTCAAGTAGGTTAGATTTTCATAAGAAGTTCAAGGCATTGGATCGCGATGCCAAACTTTCATTTGGTGCCAGACATACTTATAAGGAGAGAGAATACGAAATTATGAGCTTCTTTATGGATTTCTGGAATGCCAATCAAAATTGGAATGGATCTAATCCAAACCAGATTTATGATCCCGCATATATATATCCGAATACACCAAATCAAGGATATATGGTTCCTGGTAATGATCTTCAATTTATTAAAGAGTCTAATGCGAATGCATATGAGGCAAACTCAACTACTTTAGGATACTATGCTTCAGTTGAACTAAATCCATTGGCGAACTTGAAATCAGTGATCGGTTTTAGGGTTGAGCATTTTTCATTGAATCACACGGGTAGAGATATTAAAGGCGCTTTGGGCCAAGAGGAAGGGAATGTCCTAAATAATGAGGAAGTGCTGAGCTCAACGGATCTTTTTCCTTCGGTAAATTTGATCTATAATTTGGCGGAAGAACAGAATTTGAGATTTTCTTTCACACAAACAATTGCTCGACCTTCTTTTAAAGAACTTTCTTATGCTCAGATCCTTGATCCTGTTTCCGGCAGAGTATTCAACGGAAGTCTATTCGCTGTAGATTCTTGGGATGGAAATCTAGTAGAGACCAGGATTAATAATTTTGACATACGATGGGAGAAGTTTTTACCCAAAGGACAGATTTACTCTGTTAGTTTCTTTTATAAATCATTCAAAGATCCTATTGAGACTGTCAGACTTCCTACGGTTCCGGGTTTTCAATATCAAGCTAGAAACGTTGGAGACGCTCAATTATATGGGTTTGAAATTGAGGGAACTAAATCTCTTGATTTTATTAGTGAACTACTTGAGAAGTATGCTTTCAGCGGAAACTTTACCTACACTCATTCCGTGCTTGAAATGCCTGAGCTAGAATTCCAAGGAAGAAAGGATTTTGAGAAGGATGGTCAATCGGTTAAGGATACAAGGGTGATGGCAGGGCAAGCGCCTTATGTGATCAATTTTGGGATAACCTATACTGATATTGAAAAAGGATGGTCTGCAGGTTCTTTTTATAATGTAAAAGGACCTACCTTGTCAATAGTTGGTAATGGGCAGAATCCTGATATCTATCAAGTTCCTTTTCACTCACTCAACTTTAGCATATCTAAAAAGTTAGGTGAGGAAAGAAAAACTCAAGTAGATTTTAGGGTCGACAATATCTTGAATGATGTTAGAGAATTTGAGTATAGATCATATGATGCCGAAAGTCAGCTGTCGAGTAGTTTTGCTCCAGGAACAAGTATCTCAATTGGTGTAAGACATAGTTTCTAATTGATAGAAAATACAAAAGCCCGTTGAATTTCAACGGGCTTTTCACCTAACTAACTGAAACATATTGATCGGCGGTCAATATTTTTTCTCTGCAACTAAGTCTCCTTTTTCATCATAAATCTTCCAATGACCGGTTTTTTCACCTCTGTCATAGCTCATTTCATAGCGAAGAGTTCCGTTGTCGTCCCATAGAACCCAGTTTCCGTCTTTAGCACCATAATAGTAAGAGATCTCACCGATCTTTTTTCCTTCCTCATTCCAACGAGTCCACTGACCGTGCTTCTCGCCGTCTTTGTACATGCCGTTCTCTTGATTGGCTCCATTCTCGTAAAAGAAACTCGCCTGTCCGTTCAATACTCCATTTTCCAGAGAATAGATCGCTGACTTCTGTCCGTTCTCATGATAGGTAGTATAGCTTCCCTCATATAGTTCTGAAGATTCTGTCAAGAACTGACCGTCTTCATAAACCAAGGACTCTTGTGCAAATGCCACTGTAGAAATGGCGAATAAGGCCGTAATTGCTGCTGTTTGTAATCTTCCCATAACCTTGACTTTAATTTTAGTTAAGTCAAAGGTAATAAAAAATTAACATAATGGTAACATTGGAAGATGCAAAATAGTAAGCTATCCAATATCAATAGGAGCTGTGGCTAAAATATAAATGTTAAGGAAAGGTTACTTTGAGCGTAATTCGAGGTGCAGAGAGCTGCTTAATTGATCCAATTCTAACTTTACCTCTTTTTCTTCAAAGGAGATATAGGAGAGCTTGATCGACTGTTCTTTCAGCGGAAGGTCTTGAATGCTGAATTGTCCTTCAAAGTCGGTGTAAATATCTCTCTTTAAGCTAGGAATATGGATCTTCACTCCGGCAAGCGGTTGTCCCTGCTTATCCGTAATGGTGCCTTTCAAGTCAGTGGTCTTATGATTACCACCTGCCAAGGCCATCATGCTGATTCCTGCTAATAGAATAAAAGATAGAATTAACTTTCTCATATTGTGGGCAAATCTACTTTCAGACCTTCATTGTGATGTTTGAAAACAATTAAACATAGGTTAAGTATTTGTTAAGTGAATTGAGCTGATTTATGTTTTTCTCTAGCCTTACAATGTTTATCTTCGCTAGCCTAAAAATCACAGAATGAAATTTTACAGAACCCTAAGTCTTGCAAGCATTGCTCTGCTGTTTGCATGTTCCTCAAATGAGCAGAAAGAGACTTCAATCAACAAAGAAGAGAAAGAAGAAATGAAGATAGAACTACAGGATCCGCATTCCTACTCAAAACCAAATGATGCAGCCGTTACTCATCTTAGCTGGGATGCCGAAGTAGATTTTGAGAACAAGATCATTAAAGCTACGGCAACTTACACAGTTGAGAATAAGAACAATGCAAAGGAGATCATTCTTGATACCAAGAACTTGAATATTCTTGCAATAATGACCAATGAATCAGAAGCCGAAGAGAAGATATCCCTTGATAAAGCCGACCCGATCTTAGGTTCTGCTCTGCATATTCCGATCAATGAGAACACGAAAACGGTTTCCATTAAATATGAAACTTCTGAAGGAGCAGCAGCTCTTCAATTCTTAGACCCGGCACAAACTGCCGGAAAGAAGCATCCCTTCCTTTTTACACAATCTCAGGCAATCCTAGCCAGAACTTGGATACCTATCCAAGATAGTCCGGGGATCAGGTTCACCTATGATGCAACAGTTAAGGTTCCAAAGGGAATGTTGGCTTTAATGAGTGCTGAAAATCCGACTGAGATGTCTGAAGATGGAGTGTATACCTTCAAGATGGATCAAGCTGTTCCTTCTTATTTAATGGCCTTGTCTGTTGGGAATATTGAGTACCGCTCTTTAGGTCCAGAAACAGGAGTATATGCAGAGCCTGAGCTGATCGAAGCCGCTGCTTATGAATTTGCCGATATGCAAAATATGGTAGATACTGCGGAAGCTCTTTACGGTCCGTATCGTTGGGGAATTTACGATGTGATCGTTCTGCCTCCTTCCTTTCCATTTGGTGGAATGGAGAACCCACGTCTAACCTTTGCCACTCCCACTATCATTGCTGGAGATAGATCATTGACGGCCTTGATCGCCCATGAACTGGCTCACTCTTGGTCTGGGAATCTTGTAACCAATGTAAATTGGGAAGATATCTGGCTGAACGAAGGATTT
Source organism: Bacteroidia bacterium (assembly GCA_030429925.1). Lineage (GTDB taxonomy): Bacteria > Bacteroidota > Bacteroidia > Flavobacteriales_E > Vicingaceae > UBA1494. The sequence continues at coordinate 12,929 of JAUIGQ010000030.1, forward strand.
ACTGTCTACTTCGAAAACAGGATCATGGAAGAGATATTCGGTGCCGACTTTGCCAATATGCTGGCCATTTTGTCTTATCAAGACTTGCAAGATGAGGTGAAGGATCTTACTGAAAATGGCAGAGCTGCAGATACAAGACTGAAAGTTGACCTGGAAGGCAGAGATCCGGATGAAGGTTTAACAGCAGTTCCTTATGATAAAGGATTCTACCTTTTGAAATTAATTGAGCAAACAGTTGGAAGAGAGTCTTGGGATGCTTTCTTGAAGAATTATTTCAATACATACGCCTTCCAAGTCATGAATACAGATTACTTCGTCAATTATCTGAATACAGAATTATTGGACCAAAATCCTGAATGGAAAGCAGCAATTCGCCTGGAAGAGTGGGTGCATCAAGAAGGCATTCCGGATAATATTCCCGTTCCAACTTCTACTAAGTTTGAAGAAGTGGATACTCAACTCGGCAATTGGAAAGAAGGAACTGCTTCTTCAGAATTGAATACAGAAGGCTGGAGCACACCTCAATGGTTATATTTCATTCGTTCTTTCCCTGATGAGTTGAGTCAAGAGCAAATGAGTTCTTTGGACGAAACTTTTGGATTTACAACCAGTGGAAACAGAGAGATCCAATCAGCTTGGTTTGAAAAGGTGTTGCCAAATAACTATGCAAAGGCCGATGCTCAAGCTGAAACTTTCTTGACCGTAGTGGGAAGAAGAAAATTCTTGGTGCCTATCTATAAGGCTATCCTAGCATCTGATGCAGGAAAAGAAAGAGCCATGGAGATCTATAAGAAAGCAAGACCCAACTACCATTCGGTTTCTACCGGCACTTTGGATAATCTATTAGGGTACGAAGGGTAATTCATAAATGAAGTAGGAGACAGGATGTAGGAAGTAGGAAGTTTAGTTTAACTGCTTTTTAGTCTTACTTCTTGTCTCTTATCTCTTGCTTCTATTTAAATATGGGACGTAAAAGAAAACTAGAGCACTTCGCGGAAATGAAGGGCTTTCCTCATGCCTTTGAGCCAAAGTTGGAGGAGGTATTCAGAGCTGAATACAAGATGAAGGGAAAGTGGAGAGATGATTTCTTTAAGAATGATCATCCTCTTGTTCTTGAATTGGCATGCGGAAAGGGGGAGTATAGTGTTGGACTGGCCACCATTTTTCCTGAGAAAAACTTTATAGGGATCGACATCAAGGGCGCAAGAATGTGGAAAGGCGCTAAGGATTCTTTAGAGAAGGGAATGAAAAATATCGCATTCCTAAGAACTAGAATCGAGTTCATAGAGTCTTGCTTTGGAGAAAATGAGGTAGACGAGATCTGGATCACTTTTCCCGACCCCCAGCCCAAAGACAAACAAGAAAAAAAGAGACTGACCGGACCCTTGTTCATCGAGCGATATAAAAAGTTCTTAAAGAAGGATGGTTGTATCCATTTAAAGACCGACAATAATTTCTTCTATAGCTATACAATGGAGCAAGTTGAAGAAAAGGGATATGAACTGGAAGAATCCACCGATGATCTCTATGGAGGGTATATTGATACAATGGATGAAAGAATGCAAGAGATCCTGCGCATTAAGACCCATTATGAAAAGATCTTCAGCGAGAAAGGTCACAAGATCCATTATCTGAGATTTAAACCATAGACATGGACCGGAAGATCAGTGAAAAGAACAAGGATTTTTTTGAGCAGGTATATCAGATCGTTCAACTGATCCCAAAAGGAAGGGTAACTTCTTATGGTGCTATTGCCAACTATCTGGGTGCCAAGAGTGGGGCCAGAATGGTTGGTTGGGCCATGAATGCGTCACATCAATTACCCAATGTACCTGCACACAGAGTAGTTAATAGATTGGGCTTGCTAAGCGGCAAAGCTCACTTCCCCGATAATAGGCCAATGCAAGAACAATTAGAAGCAGAAGGTGTATTGATAAAGGAAGATAAAGTAGTTGATTTTGAAACTATCTTTTGGGATCCTTCTAAGGAAATAGAAGACCTTTCCCTTTGATCATTTGAGTAATTTTGACAGCTCCATGAAGATTACAGAAGAAAAGATAAAAGAGGCTCTTTCCTTTGTTATTGAGCCAGATCTAAAGAAAGATATTCTGAGTTTGGACCTGGTTTCCAATCTCAGTTTCAATGAGGAGGAAGTAGCCTTTGATCTAAAGATCTCCAATCCTGCAATGCACAACCGCAAGAGAATGGAAGAGGCTTGCGAACATCAGTTAAAGAGATTTCTCGGAAAGGAATTGAAAGTAAAGGTCAATGTTTCTGCAATGGGCAAAGCCCACGAAAGAGCACCTGAGCACCGCACTATTCTAAAAGGAGTAAAGCATATCATTGCTGTGGCCTCCGGTAAGGGAGGAGTTGGGAAGTCTACCGTTGCTTCCAATTTGGCTGCAGGCTTGGCCAAAGAAGGTTTAAAAGTTGGAATGGTAGATGCCGATATCTACGGACCTTCTGTTCCTGCCATGTTTGATGTGAGCAATGAGAAACCCAGGACCATTGAGGTAGATGGAAAAGAATATATAGAGCCAATAGAAAGTCATGGAGTTAAGATGTTATCAATAGGATTCTTTGCTACTCCTGATCAAGCCATGGTATGGAGAGGTCCTATGGCCACCAAGGCTCTAACCCAGTTGTTTCAAGATGCATGGTGGGGAGATCTTGACTATATGATCATCGATTTGCCTCCTGGAACTGGAGATGTGCACCTTACCTTAGTTCAGCAGATCCCACTCACAGGTGCTATTATTGTAAGTACTCCTCAAGAGATCGCTTTGGTGGATGTGAGAAAGGCTTTAGGCATGTTCAACCTTCCGCAGATCAATGTAAAAGTGATCGGACTGGTTGAGAATATGGCCTACTTTACCCCTGCTGAATTACCGGATAATAAGTATTATATATTTGGAGAACATGGAGCCAGAGATCTAGCCGACAGATTGAATATCCCCTTTATTGGTGAGATCCCAATTGTTCAAAGTATTAGGGAAGCCGGAGATGCGGGTAGACCGGCAGTGCTGCAAGATGATACACCACAATCCATAGCATTTTCCAATTTAGTTGAAAAGGTGAGAGCTTCAGTAGAGGCTGTATTTGTTAAAAATTGACTAAGCTTGTATTAGATATGCAGACTGTAGAGGAGAAGACCATTATAGAAAAGATCGAGAAAGCCATTGATCAACTTCGCCCGTTTTTAGAAGCTGATGGTGGCGACATCAAGCTGCTTAGAGTGGTTGACAATATCGCTCAAGTTAAACTCTTGGGTGCATGCAAAGATTGCAATATGTCTAGCATGACCTTGAAGGCAGGTGTTGAAGAAGCAGTTAAGAAAGCCGTTCCTGAGATCCTTGGTGTTGAGGCCGTGGATGAATAACCAATACTCTACACCATCCCCTGCAAAGTTGGTCGTCTTAGATTAGCAGATCAATCGTCGTCCCCATCTTCTTCGTGATCAGATTTTTCATCATCTGGGTTTGGGTAAGCTACTTCAATTCCCTTCTCGTTGAATAAGTCAACTGAATTCATAGTCACTGTAACTTCTTTGCCCGTTTTAGGGTCTTTCATGACCTCATTAGCTTGAGATTCAATTTCATAATAAATGCCATCTGGTCGCTCTTTTTTCTCAATCCTTATGATTGAAGATCCGCTGAGCTTATTCTTCTCATTCACACTTTCAAGGACTGGCTTTGCTAATTCTGCTGCTTCAATCTCGCATTCAGTTTCTAACCAATTGCCATCAGCATCAAATTCAGCCTCATATTCCATTTTGTCCATTTTGAACTCTCCTTCCCATTCTCCATCTTCCTCATCATATTCCCACTCAACATTCTTTGCATTGGGATATTTATCTGCGAATGCAGTTGTAACGGTTTCCGGAACTTTCGATTTCTGTGCAAATAATAGGCTGCTGAATAGGAGCAGGACTATAATGGTGCTAAGTTTTTTCATCTGAGTAAGGTTTTAGAATTGGAAGAAAAGGTATAATTTATTTTATTATTATGAAAAAATCCTATGGATCTTGAGTGTTCATAAGAGGAATCATTATTTCATTTTAAGTGTCTAGCCTTAGGCTCTAATTTCATTGATATAAGTAACATTGCCAACTTATAATTTCTAGAAATGATAAATAGGCACGGTTTCATAAGGGTAGCGATCTCTTTTTGTTTTATTATTTCAACTTTTCAATCAAAGGCACAATTCGTCTACGGTGGAGTTGATCTATCCTATCACAATTTGGTGTTCAATAGCAATGAGCTGTTTGAGAATACCTCCTTGAATGATATGCGAATTCATCTTAATGGCACCTATCGATTCATGAAAAGGTTTGGAATTGGGGCTCAAATAGATCTGCCGATCTATTCACGCTTCAAGTATTATTTTATTGGCAATACAACTAGCGGGGGTTTCGAGTATTCTTTTAATTCTGTTGATGATTCCTATTCATACGGCGGTTCAGGTATTCAAAGTGATGTTAATTACAATATTAAGAACACCTCCACCATAAGTATATACCCAAGGATCTATATTGGTTCTACCTCAGGTATGTTTATCGACCTTAGGTATAACATGATCAATTTACAAGAAGAATTCACTTATTCTAGAAGTGCCTATTCAGGAGGTGGTAATGCACCGGCACTTAAGGCCACAAGTCAACGATATGAAGAGACCCACACCATTAATGGATTCGGAGTTCAGTTGGGTGCTTTCAATCAGTTTTCAGACCATTTCTATTTCCATTATAGCTTGATCATTGATGTTTATAATTTCGACGATGTGAGTAGTTTTCGTTATGAGCTACCTTACACAGTTTATGAAGGAGGATATGACAATATGGTCCTTAAAAGTATGATCTCAGGAACTCATGTTTCATGGCAGTTGAGCTATGGTATTGGCTATTATTTCTAAAGAAAATCTAATGAACAGAATAACTTTACTCTCTATACTTCTCTACGCTTTCTCAAGCTCAAATGCCCAATTTACCCAGAAGCTGGAATCCTACCCTGATTCCGCTGCGGTCTATTTGAATGATGAGTTGAAATGCTATACTCCTTGTAAGGTGAAATATTATTGGCGAAACAAGGTGGATGGAGTTATTACCATAACAGCTAAGGCAGATGGATTCAAGGATTGGGAAAGAATAGTAACAGAAAAGCCCAGAGATTTTGATAATCTCAATGTCATCTATTTCAAAAAGGAATTTCCGATATTCAATAAAGAAGACTTGCCATTAATAGCCTTTGATAAATTGGTGGTCAATTTTCCGGATGGAAAAAAGGTTGGTGAAAGAACATACCTTAAGAAACCAACTGAAGATCTAAAGTGGGAAGGAAGTATCAAGATAGGTGACGATAGTTTCTCTGAATTATTCATTAAAACAGCTACCAATATGGGCCTCAATACTCTATTGAAAGCTTATTCTGAATTATTCGCCGAAGAGACAAAGGCCGATAAAAAGCTTCCTCGCTATATTATTGGCGTTGAGATCATTGATCTTAATGTTCACCTGAAAGAGATCAAGACCAAGAAGGAATATGAACCTATGGTGACCAATACAAGAATGACCTTCAGCTGGAGTGTTCTCGATAAGAAAAGTGGGGAAGTAGTTCTAAAAAAGGAAAACAAGGCTGAGTTTAGATTTAGACAAGAGGTTTATCAAAATCAGATCATGGCAGATGATGTCTTTGAATTGGCCTTGATCGACTTTCTAAGCGATGATGAATTCATTGGATTGCTGGAAGATTCTGAAAGTGTCTATGCTACTGCAAAGGAAGTGGTAGATGAAGAAATGACCCTAGTGAACTCTGTTCCCTTGGAGAAGTTTGAAAAGTTCAGTGAAATGGTGAAATATGCTACTCAGGCTTGTGTGACCATCTTAACAGATGGCGGTCATGGCAGTGGAGCTATGATAGATCCAGATGGACTAATTCTAACCGCTTATCATGTTGTTGAAGGAGTGAATCAATTAAACGTAAAATTTAACTCGGGTATGCAGATTCCAGCAGAGGTGGTGTCCTTTAACAAGAAAAGTGATGTTGCACTTCTCAAGATCAACGGTAGTGGATTCACTTCCCTACCTATCTTTACTCAAGGAGACTTGGGAATAGGGGAAGAAGTTTCCACTATAGGCACTCCTGCTGAGGTTGAGCTAGGACAGAGCTTATCAAAAGGTATCATCAGTGGAAAGAGGAAACTGGATGACCGCATCTTTACTCAATTAGATATGGCAGTTAGCCCTGGAAACAGTGGTGGACCATTGCTCAATGAAAAAGGAGAGATCATTGGTGTGGTCTTAAGCAAGATCGTAGATGAAGGGGTAGAGGGTATTGGATTTGCAGTTCCCGCTGAGGTTCTGATCAAAGACTTGAACATACAGATCAAATAAAAAAAGCTCGGCTATTCGGCCGAGCTTTTTTGTTGTATGAATATTTGATCTATTCTCCTGTGAGAGTGATCTTACCAAATCTTCCAGGTCCGCTCAAATAGATTGCACTTCCGTCCTTGTAGTAGGAGTCTCTAAAGATAAAGACTGGAAAATCTACATCCCTGGGTATTGTTTTTCTTATAAATGAACCATTGTCATAATATGCATAGATAAGGTCGGTCAAGCCGCCTAGATTATCAAAGGTAGAAGATACATCATAGTAATTTAACTTCTCCTTTTCAAGATTTGATTCTTCGTCATTATAGACCAATAATAGCTTATCATTATAGATAGTGGCAATGTAATTTGATGTGTAATCATTTTTATCAAAGCCATATTTCGTATTGAGACTTGCCTTTGGTAAAACAGATTGAGAAATGATCTCCATTTCATTATTCAACTCAAAGCACATGATCTCTAAATGGTAGTGTGCTACTCTGTCATTGCCTAATGTTGTTCTATACTGTCTTTCAGCTAGAAGAAATCTCTTGTTCTCATTATGAACGAACCTCAAGTTATAATGACTAATTGTTTTATAACTTACTTTTCCATCCTTATCCAATAAACCAATCTGCTCATAGATCTTTCTATCAAAATCAAATTCTTTTACTTCATTAATCTTGTTAGCTGCAATATCTATTTTTCCGATGATGATCTTGTCATGAACAGGATCGATCTTGTCTTTTAGATCAAGATTAGTCAACCTAAAGGCTGCTATTCTTAGCTCACCTTTGATCTCAGCAACTGTGGTATGGTCCAGATAGTTCTGTCCGGATCTAAATTCAATAGGTTCTTTGATCTTGTTTAGTTGATCTTGAATAAAAAGTACATTGCTTCCGTGAGTTGATTTATAATTAGCTCTCAGCTTTAAGCAACTAATGATCTCTCCTTCATTGCTAACATATAGGTCACTGATTTCGCTAGCTTTTACCTTATGACTAGCCGTAATTTTAGATTGTGTTACTGTTGTTTGATCAGGTGTTTTGGTTGGTATCTTAATATGCATGATCCCAACATCATCTCCTGATAACCCTTCATCCCGCAAGGCATATACAACGAACTCTCCATTGGGTGACTCAGTTTTTTCAAAGCCGATATTGTTAGTGCCTACATTCTTTGAAATCTCAACAGATTCCAACACTTTTTTAGAGACCCTTTTACCATTGAATGTATATATATGATGAGCTATTTCAAATTTCTTTAAGGTGAAGGTGGATGCCTTGTCTAAAGTGAATATATGTAGCTTGTCATCTATCACCTTGAAATGAGCCAAAATGGTCATGTATTTTTCAAATTCAAGATCAAATTTTGATTTGATCCTTAGATCTGAATCTATTTGGTAGATCTCTTCCCCGGTCATATAGAATTGAGTGTTACCGGAGCTTCCAATAAAGCTAGCTTGTTTATTGTGTTTGTACTTTAAACTGGTCCACTCAATTCCCTTACTTTGAGAGAATAGTGTAGTGGATAAAAAGATTAGAATTGCTAGGAATTTAGACTGTTTCAGGTTCATTTTATTTAATTGAAGTTAAAAGAGACTCTATGCCAAACTGATGGCTTTTTAAGGCCGCCGAAAATACCTATTAAATATTAATTCAGAATCAATTACAGGCTCTTGCTCAGAAGGAATAAGAAATATGTCTATGAAATAGCTACTTACTGGAATTTTACAAGATCTCCAACCTATCCGCATCCATCTTGACAAAGACAAAGAGCAAGATGGTAAATGCCCACAAAGAGGAGCCCCCATAGCTGAAGAAGGGCAATGGTATTCCAATCACCGGGGCCAATCCGATGGTCATTCCAATATTGATCGTAAAGTGAAAGAAGAGAATGGCTGCTACTCCATAACCATAGATCCGTGCAAAGCTAGAGCGTTGCCGGGCGCAAAGGAAGAGGATCCGCAAGAGAAGACCCAAGAACATGGCCACCACAAAAAAGCTTCCTACAAAGCCCCATTCTTCTCCTATGGTACAAAAGATAAAGTCGGTGCTTTGCTCAGGCACAAAATCAAATTTGGTTTGAGTACCTTCCAAATATCCTTTTCCAAAGAATCCTCCACTACCAATGGCTATCAATGATTGGTTCACATTGTAGCCTGCTCCTTTTGGGTCAGATTCTAGCCCAAGCAGAACATTGATCCTCTTCGACTGATGAGGCTCAAGCACAGAGGTGAATACATAGTCAACGCTCTTCACCAACACTCCTGAAGCAATGAAAACTCCGATGAGCGGTAAGAGTATTCCTTTCTTCTTTCGATTGATGTAGAATACAATGTTGAGCAATGCGAAGATCCCAATAAGAATAAGTTCGGCACCTTCTATTGTATATCCCCACAGATCGTAATTGATAGATTGGAAGAATAGTGTAATAATGAAAAGTGCAGCTGCTACAATACCCACTAAAAGTATATTCCCCGATAATCCCTCCCTATACAATACTAAGATGAAAGCTGCATATACCAAGGCTGAACCTGTGTCGTTCTGCAAAAGGATCAAAACGGCCGGTAAGAAGATAATGATAGAAGCGATCAACTTGGTCTTGAACTTTTCCAGTTGGATGTTCATGCTGCTCAAATACTTGGCAAGGGCCAAATTGGTGGCAAACTTTGAAAATTCTGAAGGTTGCACTTTAAATCCTCCTATGCTGAACCAAGAGGTTGCCCCTTTGGTCTCCGCCCCTATGAAGATCACAACAACCAAGAGAATGAGCACGATCCCGTAGATAAAATACCCAAAGGTTGAAAAGAAGCGTTCATCGATCAGCAGGATGATCACCGCCAGAACAACAGAGGTCCCGATCCACAGCAACTGCTTTCCATACCGCTGAGTCGTATCAAAGATGCTTTGAAATTCTTCATTGTAAACTGCAGCATAAATATTCAGCCAACCGGCAAAGACCAGGATCAAATAGAGTCCTACCAGTATCCAGTCGATATTGTCTATCAAGCTCCTATTCCCCCTCATTGCCTTCTTTTTGAATGTGAATTAGGTCTCCTTCCAACATCCTCTTTTCTATATGAGGCCTGCTAATGGTATCTCTCAAATACTTTTCTATCAATAGGCCGGCAATGGGGGCTGCCCATCTGGATCCCCAATATCCATTTTCAACATAAACCGACAAAGCGATCTGTGGATCATCTTTGGGCGCAAAGGCTATAAAGGTAGAATGGTCGTCACCATGCGGATTTTCAACGGTTCCGGTCTTGCCACATACTTCAATGCCTTCGATCTTGGCTTGTGTTCCAGTTCCTTGCTGAACAACCTTGTTCATAGCTTCAACAACTTCATTGAAATTATCAGAGGAGATACCACTCTCATGCCTCACAATAGAACTGTCAAAACTTTCAATTGCTTGTCCGTCTATGCTCTTGACAATATGAGGGGTGATATAGTATCCTCTATTGGCAATAGTGGCAGTCATATTGGCCATTTGCATTGGTGTGAATCCCAGCTCACCTTGACCAATTGCCAAAGAAACGATAGTTAAGGATCCCCAGCTTCCTTTGCGGTAATAGCGATCATAGTATTCAGCCTTGGGTACAAATCCTTCCAGTTCATTGGGAAGATCAATATTGCTTTTCTGTCCAAGACCAAAATTGGTAACGTACTCTCTCCACACCTTATAGCCCTCTTCAGCTGTTGGATATTTATCGATGATAGACCTGAATACATTGCTGTAATAAGCATTGCAAGAGGTCTGTATGCTAAACTCCAAATTCACCGGAGACCTGTGAGAATGGCACCCCATAAAGAAGTTTCCGGCACGATATCCATTGTAGCAAGAGTAGAGAGTATTTGGAGTGAGCACTCCTTCCTCCAATCCGATCAATGCATTGATACTTTTAAAGGTTGAGCCAGGTGGATACTTGGCCATCAAAGCTCTGTTAAATAGTGGGTTCAGCGTATCCTTGCTCAAAATGCCATAATTTGCAGAACGCATTCTACCAACCAGCAGATTAGGATCATAGGTAGGCATACTGATCAAGGCCAATACTTCACCTGTTCTAGGGTCGATGGCTACGATACTTCCCTTTTTATTTTGCATCAATCTTTCACCGTATGCCTGTAGTTCAGCGTCCAGACTAAGTTGCAGGTTCTTTCCGGAAACAGCAGTAGAATCGTAAATGCCATTCCTGAATTTTCCCTTCTCCCTATTGAATACATCCACCATTACTATCTTCACCCCTCTCTTTCCCCTAAGAACCTCTTCATACTCCATTTCCAAGCCGCTAATACCAATATGGTCGCCTGATCTATAATAGGGGTTTTGCTCTATTACTTTCGGACTAGCTTCTCCAACATATCCCAGGATGTGAGCGGCGGTTTTTTGAGGGTAGGATCTCAATGTCCTGGTCTGAACGTAGAAGGCCGGAAATTTGAAAAGTTGTTCTTGTATTCTGGCATAGGACCTGGCCGAGATCTCTTTGATGAAAATGGAAGATTTATAGTAGGAATAGGCTTTGGCTTTATTGACCTTTTCGATGAATTCTTCCTTGCTGATCTCCATCAATTCACAAAAAGCCAGAGTGTCAAACTCTTCTTTCATCTGCCTAGGCGTAACCATTAGGTCATAGGCAGCTTCGTTGTATACCAGAAGCTCACCATTTCTATCGTAGATCAATCCTCTGGCAGGGTACTTTACAATATGACGTAGTACATTATTATCGGCATCCAGCTTATACTGATCATCCAAGACTTGAACAAAGAAAAGTCGGACGAGGAAGATAAATGCAACCAAAGTAAAGATGGCAGCGATCACATATCGTCTTCCTTCCAATTGCTTCATATACTCTTTTCGGAATTATAGCGAAACAATTGAGCAAGTATTACCAAGATCATGGTAAAGATGGAGCTAAGTAGAACCCTCCACAAGGTGCTGAAGAATTCGGTCATTCTAAAAACCTCTAAATAGAAAAGGAAGAGATGGTGCAGCAAGATGGCTATAGCGGCATAAGTTAAGAACCAGCTAAGACCAAAAGCCTGTATACCGGGAACCTGACCTCCTTCATATCCTTCTCTTGGGGCCAGGAAATGTAAGATATAGGGTCTGCAAAAAGCTAGGAATACACAGGCTGCCGCATGCATTCCAACAGTATTGCTGAAGATGTCCACTGACAAGCCCAAAAAGAAGGAAGCAAGCATCACCAATGACTTCTTCATTTCTACCGGCAACCACAGGATGAAGATGACATACAAATAAGGATTGATATATCCGGAAAGTTGAATATTATTTAGGATCAGCACTTGGAGCAATACCAAGAAAACAAAGAGGATTGGATATGTAAGAATATTTCTAATCATTCTCTGCTTCTAATTTGTCATTCAATTCCTCAAGCTCTTCTCTATGGATGTTCTTCACTACATATACATAGCCTAAGTTCCTGAAATCGGTGGTGAAAGAAACCTTGATATC
>JAUIGQ010000164.1 GCA_030429925.1 Bacteroidia bacterium
CCTAGCCATTACCCCATAGTTGAAATCTTCAGTGTATTTAAGTCCCAAACTCACCGTCTTACTTTGAGAAGATCCTTGGACATGATCCTTTTCAAGTGTTTGGTGTTTGATGCGATAATTCCAGCCAAAGTAAGCTCCAAGATCTATAAAAGTTCCCGTTGAATGGTATCTGTTACGGATCTTGAATCTTTGAAAAGGAGCTACCTCTATTCTATTGAATACTAGTTTTTCCTTCTTATGCAAGTTGCTATTAGGTACCTTTTTGGCCGAATCTTGCTTCATATGGTAAGCACTGTATTGATAGTCTACATCAAAACCCAATTCATACCAACTATTGATTCGCCATTTTGAAAGATAACCGATGGTAAATGAATGAGATCTGCCAAGGATAACTTGAGCGCTGTCTTCTTCCGACTCACCTAGAAGAACTCCAAATCCCATAAAAATATGACCGTAATTGTCGAGATTAGGACCTCTCTTTTTCAATGTAAGCTCTTCTAGATCTCTTCCATATTTATCGGTCTTTTCCTCCTCCGCAACAGCTTTCTTTTCTTCTTGCGCAATTAGTAATGGTGAATAGAAGACAAGTGAAAAAAGCAGAAAACAAACGGATAAGAATAGCTTATTTTTACTTCTCAAGAGCATAAAGCGAAAGTACAAACAATATACGATGATAGACCTCAGAAGCGACACGGTAACACAGCCAAGTAAGGAGATGAAACTAGCCATGATGGAAGCACCATTGGGTGACGATGTATTGGGCGATGACCCTTCCATTATTGAATTGGAAGAAAAGGCAGCAAGCAAGTTGGGAAAAGAAGCTGCTCTCTTTTGCCCTTCCGGAACCATGACCAATCAGATCGCCATCAAGGTTCACAGCAATGCCCCCGGGGAGGTGATCTGCAATGAACTGTCTCATATCTATTGGTATGAGGGAGGAGGGGTCATGTTCAACTCAGGATTATCTGTCAAACTGATTGGAGGCGATAGAGGGCGGTTTACCGCAGACATGGTTGAAAAGGCAATAAATGCAGATGATGTTCACTTCCCGGAATCTCAGCTTGTAAGTATTGAGAATACTTGCAATAAAGGCGGAGGAAGTATTTGGGATCAAGAAGAAGTGAAGAAGATCTCTAAACTTTGCAATCAGAAAAATATTTCCCTGCATCTTGATGGGGCAAGAATGTACAATGCTATTGTTGCCAGCCAAGCAGATGAAAAAGAATTTGCTGCTCCCTACGATAGTATTTCCCTCTGTTTATCTAAAGGACTTGGCTGCCCTGTAGGATCTCTTTTGTTGGGCAGCAAAGAGTTCATTTATAAAGCAAGGCGGATCAGAAAAGTTTTAGGAGGAGGAATGAGACAAGCAGGTATGCTGGCAGCAGCCGGTAAATATGCATTAGAGAATAATATTGAGCGACTTCAAAAGGACCATCAAAATGCGCTTTCCATTGGAGAACTGCTAAGAAAGAAAAGCTATATCAAGGAGATTTCCCCTGTTGAGACCAACATATTGATATTTGAGCTGGAAGATGGCCGTTCGGCTGAAAAATATATTGCCGACTTAAAGAATGCAGGAATTCTAGCAGTAGGAATGGGACTTCAAAAGATCAGATTTGTCACTCATTTGGATATGGAAGGTCAAATGGATGAATTATTAGAAATTGTTAGTCGGACCTAGTTTTTTGTCTTTTGTCTATAGTTTTTAGTCTTTAGTTTTTAGTCTCCAATTTCTATCTCTACTTCATACCCTCCGTATTTGCGGATATTGATCACAATTCCACCTTCAAAGATCCAATACTGTCCCTTTATACCCATTAGTTTGCCTTCAAGAATAGGGTCTTTATCTAAGTTGTGACTTTTTACTTTTGTTGGATATTCCAGCACAGGATAGTTGATCTCATAGATATCGTCATCCTGACTATCGAACTGATTGTACTGATCATCCATTAATTGCTGCATCTTTCCCTTCGTCTCCAATACTTCAAGCTCAGTTGCAAGCTCATTCTTTAACATACTTTGCCAAGCAGTCTTATCGGTAAAATACTGCTTAAGGTCAGTCTCTATCATTCCGGCCTCGTAACGATTGGTAGTCTCTGCCAGCTTCACTGCCTTCCAAGCACCCTGATCGATCCATCTTGAAGGAACGTTTGTAGCCCTGGTAACTCCCACCTTGGGTTTTGCTGTCACTGCTAGATAGACCACATGAGGTTGATTGTGATGTTTCTCCTCCCATTCCGGATCCCTGCCTTCTCCTAAATGGGCTCTGCATAATTCAGGTCTGATAATACACTCAGCATTTTGCGGGGCATCTCTGAAGCAAGGAAAACAAAAACCTTGATTGAAGGATTTAGATGTCTTTCTTCCACAATTCACACAATAGATATTTCCGGTGAATTCCATCCTTACCGTCTTCCCGATCCAATCATTGACGAGATATCTCTCATCCCCAAGCTGAAGATAATACTTCACCGGATCAGCATATTCAACCTGCATTTTCGCTAATGTTCCTTTCATCATCGATCTTAAGTCTCTTTTCTTTTACTTTGTTTCTGTGAGTTTTTCATTCAAGGACATCAAATTTCAGCAAAGCATTTGGATATTCCTTATCTCAGGACTTATATGGGAACACTATTGGTCATGACTTTGCTCTGGATGATGCGATAGTGATCGAGGACAACCAGTTCACCAAAAAGGGGTTTGCCGGGATCTGGGACCAATTGAGCAACGACCAGTTTGTTGGATTTTATGGGCAGAAAAAAGAGCTGGTTTCCGGAGGAAGATATCGGCCACTCTCCATGGTCATGTTCAATATAGAATACGCTTTTGTTGGAAGCAGTCCTTGGTTCTATCATCTTTTAAATGTCTTGTTCTACATCCTATCAGGAATATTATTGTACAAGGTATTGGATAGATTATTTAAAGATCGTTATCAAAGTCAATGGATCTCCCTTTCCCTGCTAGCTGCTTTATTGTGGTTCTTTCATCCGATCCATACAGAGGTTGTAGCCAATATAAAGGGCAGGGATGAGATCATCGCCTTTTTATTAGAGCTGCTAACAATGCTCTATTTGCTGAAGTTTATTGATGAAAAGGACAAAAGATCTTTGATCTTGATTCCCATTGTCTTTTTCCTTGCTTTATTAGCTAAGGAGAATGCGATTACCTGGTTAGCGATCTATCCAATAGCCGTCTATATCTTCAGGAAAGAAAGCTTTAAAGGACTCGTTTTACCCATGGCTCTTATCGTAGGAGCTTCAGCTATTTGGTTTTTCATACGTTACCAAGTTGTAGGAGGAGGTATAAGTAATGTTGCCGATAACCTGATGAATGATCCCTTTTTGGAGTCTAATGTCTCAGAGAAATATGCTACGATTGTCTACACACTTGGAAAGTATCTTCAATTGCTGGCTTTACCTCACCCATTAACCTACGATTACTACCCCAAGCACATTCCAATCACCAATTGGAAGGACCCTTTGGTACTGTTGAGCTTGATAGCATATTTATTCTTGATCCTACTTTCCATTCAGGGGATCTTGAAAAGAAAGCTCTACGGATTTTCCATTGCAATATTTCTGATCACATTAAGCATTGCCTCCAATCTGGTATTCCCTATTGGAGCCTTTATGAATGAGCGATTTGTATACGTCTCCTCTTTGGGGTTCTGCATACTGATTGCCTACCTTCTCATCATCTATCTGCCCGATAAAAGAGGGGGATGGAGAAAGAACAGTGGATGGATCAAAGGGAGCTTAGGAGTAATAGTAATTCTCTATTCTGTTAAAACCGTTAGCAGAAATATGGTCTGGAAGAACAATCTGACTTTGGCTTTGAATGATGCAAATATTTCTGTGAATGGAGCAAAGAGCAATGTCATGGCTGGTGGACTCTTGAGTGAAGAGGCGGCAAAGGTTCAAAATCCGGCTCAAAAGCAACAAATGCTTTTAGAGTCTCAAACCTATCTTCAAAGAGCCTTGACAGTTTATCCCGAATATATTGATGCTTTGATCCTGATGGGTAATGTACAATGGGAATTGCATAAAGACATATCGAATGCCTTGCCCTATTATATGCGCATTCTCAATTTGAACAATCAGCACGAGAGAGCCTGGCAGAACATTTTCGTGATCATGGAAGCTCACAAAGATGCAGATCAGAGAATCGCTGCCTATATGAAGTTACTTTCTTACAATCAGAAGCAAGCCGAGATCTATCTCTACATAGGCAGAGCCTATGGCAGGGACAAAGGCGACCTGATCAGATCTATTCAGTTAATGGAGAAAGGACTGGAGTTCGAGCCGCAGAACTTTGATCTAAAAACCGACGC
>JAUIGQ010000165.1 GCA_030429925.1 Bacteroidia bacterium
TATCATAGATGGTGAAGTTGGAGGAATATCCTAGTTTTTCAGATTCAGCTCTGAGTATGCGCGCAAAAACAGAGTGGAAGGTACCCATCCAGAGGTTTCTGGTTTCAGATTCCCCCATGATCTTAGCGATCCTTTCTTTCATTTCTCGGGCTGCCTTGTTGGTAAAGGTGAGAGAGAGGATATTGAAAGGGTCAACACCCTTTTCCATCAAGTGGGCAATTCTATAGGTAAGCACTCTTGTTTTTCCGGAACCGGCTCCGGCAATGACCATGGAAGGGCCTTCAGTATGCATTACGGCTTCTTTTTGAGCCGGATTTAATGAGTTGAGATAGTCCATTCGTCAAAATTAATTAAAGTCACTTCTCTAAGATAGTGCTTCTCAATTTACTTTTAAAGAGCTTTTTAATTAGGAATTGATTTCTCTTTAATTTCTTCTTGTTTTACTTTTTTGTCTGCTTTTCTCCCTTCTTTTTTCATGATAAAAAAGAAGCAAAAAATCTAGAGCCATCTATGCAGACGCATGCCTTCGTGCAGCCGCTCTGACGAAAAATACTAAACGGATTTCTCGATTACAGACCAATCACATAGGTCATTATTATTTCATTTTACCTCTGTTCATTTTCTTTTGTCTGAAAAGAAAACGAACCAAAAGAAAGCAGAGGCGCACAGAAAATTCTCCTCTCCGCTCATGAAAGCTAAGTTAGGCCGAATGATCTCCAAGGATACCTTGGAGCTTTTCTCTTAACTAAGCTTTCATTTCGTTCTAAGAAGAATTATTCTGTGAAGCCAATTTGATCCTGCCAAAGGCAGGATGAAAACGGCCTTGTTTGAAGCTGGTAGAAATTCCAGCTAAAGCGGAGCGGCTATCGAACCCTTGTTTGAGCACAGCCATCCCTCCCGATTTATCGGGAGTGAAAATGGCGTTTGCGAGTTGGGGTGAGATAGCGAAGTGTAGCTGTGAATTTCAAAAGATTCAAACACAGCCTTGAATTTTTTGGTTCGTTTTTGTTTCAAGACAAAAATGAACAAGGTGATTGCATCACAGAATCTTAACTTTTTATTGTACTTTTTTGTGTTATGACAAAAAATAAACATGAAAGAGAATTCTCAACAGAGAAAATCACCCTCATTTTTCATCATCTTATTCAGATCAGGAAGAATTTCGAAGAGAGAAGAATGAAGTGTAAATTTGAGCGCTGATTTTCGACTTAAAAAGTCGGTCTGTCAACCTACTTCAATTCAAGTGCAGGCAAGAGATAAAGAAAAATTGCAGCGGCACTGAAAAAAAAGCCATTTCGCAGGTTGAATTAATGAAATTTTCTTGTACATTTGCGTCCCCAAAAATTTGGGGTAAAATATTATATTGACTTATTTAAGCGCTTATGCCAACAATATCGCAACTTGTAAGAAAAGGTAGAAAGAAGATAGAGAAGAAATCTAAATCTGCAGCATTAGACTCTTGTCCGCAAAGGAGAGGAGTATGTGTGAGGGTTTATACAACTACTCCTAAGAAGCCTAATTCTGCCATGAGAAAAGTAGCCAGGGTAAGGTTGACAAACCAGAAGGAAGTGAACGCCTATATTCCAGGAGAAGGACACAATTTGCAAGAGCACTCAATTGTGTTAGTAAGAGGAGGAAGAGTAAAGGATCTACCTGGTGTTAGATATCACATTGTAAGAGGAGCTTTGGATACTGCCGGAGTTGAGGGAAGAACACAGAGAAGATCTAAATACGGAGCTAAGCGTCCGAAGAAATAAATAGAGAAAAGAATACATTATATATAAGTATATAAGATGAGAAAAGCCAGAGCAAAAAAAAGACCATTGCTTCCAGACCCAAAGTTCAAGAGTCAGGAAGTTACCAGGTTTGTAAACAATCTGATGTTGCACGGTAAGAAAAGCCTTGCATATACTATTTTCTATGATGCGATCGAGATCGTTGACAAGAAAGTAGAAGATGGAAATGGTTTGGATACTTGGAGAAAGGCATTAGAGAATATCACTCCACAGGTTGAAGTAAGATCAAGAAGAGTTGGAGGGGCTACCTTCCAGATTCCTCAGCCTATTAGAGATGATAGAAAAACCTCAATGGGAATGAAATGGTTGATAGGTTTCTCAAAGAAGAGAAATGAGAAAACCATGGCTGAAAGATTGGCTGCTGAGATCATTGCTGCTGCTAAAGAAGAAGGTGCTGCTTTCAAGAAGAAAGAAGACACTCACAGAATGGCAGAAGCGAACAAAGCATTCTCACACTTTAGATTCTAATAAAAGATAATTACAAAGGCAAAGACTTTAAACTAAGATGGCTGAAAAGAGAGATTTAACTTACACTAGGAATATTGGTATCGCAGCGCACATTGATGCCGGTAAGACCACTACTACTGAGCGTATTCTGTATTATGCAGGAGTTAGTCACAAGATCGGTGAAGTACACGATGGAGCGGCTACCATGGACTGGATGGAGCAGGAGCAGGAAAGAGGTATTACTATTACATCTGCTGCAACTACAGTGTATTGGCCTTATAAAGATCACAAGTATCACATCAACATCATTGATACTCCGGGTCACGTTGACTTTACAGTTGAGGTAAACAGATCCTTGAGAGTATTGGATGGTTTGGTATTCCTTTTCTCTGCAGTTGACGGAGTTGAGCCACAATCTGAAACGAACTGGAGATTGGCGAACAACTACAATGTTGCTCGTTTGGGATTTGTGAACAAGATGGATCGTCAGGGAGCTAACTTCTTGATGGTATGTAAGCAAGTAAAAGAGATGTTGGGAAGTACTGCAGTTCCATTGCAGTTGCCAATTGGCGCGGAAGATACTTTTAGAGGTGTTGTTGACTTGGTGAAGAACATTGCTTTGGTATGGAATGAAGAAGACATGGGTATGACCTATGAGGAGATCGATATTCCTGCTGATATGCAAGATGAAGTAAATGAGTACCGTGAGAAGTTGTTGGAAGCAGTTGCTGAGTTCGACGATTCATTGATGGAAAAATATTTTGAGGATCCTAACTCAATTTCAGAAGATGAGATCCTTGCTGCCTTAAGAGAAGCTACTATCGCATTGAAGGTTGTTCCTATGTTGTGTGGTTCTGCATTTAAGAACAAAGGTGTTCAAACCATGCTGAACTATGTGATGGAATTATTGCCTTCTCCACTTGATACAGAAGCTATCGAAGGAACCAATCCTGATACAGGAGAAGCAGAAAGCAGAAAGCCAAGTTCTGATGAGCCATTTGCCGCTTTGGCATTTAAGATCGCAACTGACCCTTATGTTGGTCGTTTGTGTTTCGTTAGATCTTATTCAGGATTGTTGGAGTCTGGATCTTACGTATTGAATACAAGAACAGGAAATAAAGAAAGAATTTCAAGGATCTTCCAAATGCACGCTAAGAAGCAGAATCAGATCGATTTCTTGCAAGCGGGTGATATTGGAGCCTTGGTAGGATTTAAAGATATCAAGACAGGTGATACTCTTTGTAGAGAAGGGCATCCGATCGTATTGGAGTCTATGGACTTCCCGGATCCTGTAATTGGTATTGCTATCGAGCCTAAGACACAGGCTGATGTTGACAAGTTGGGTATGGCTTTGGCAAAATTATCTGAAGAAGATCCAACCTTGACCATCCACACTGACGAGGATTCAGGTCAGACCGTATTGAGCGGTATGGGAGAACTTCACTTGGATATCATCATTGATAGATTGAGAAGAGAATTTAAGGTTGAAGTGAATCAAGGAGCTCCACAGGTTGCTTATAAAGAAGCAATCACTGCAGCTGTGAATCACAGAGAAACCTATAAGAAGCAGACGGGTGGACGTGGTAAGTTCGCAGATATTGTTGTTACCATAGAGCCTGCAGAAGAAGGAAAAGAAGGTTTGGAATTCGTGAACGAGATCAAAGGTGGTAACGTTCCAAGAGAATTCATTCCATCTGTTGAGAAAGGTTTTAAAGATTCATTGGAGAACGGTGTTCTTGCGGGATATCCTCTAGATAGCTTGAAAGTTACCTTAAAGGATGGATCGTTCCACGCAGTTGACTCTGATCAATTGTCGTTTGAGGTTGCTGCTAAGATGGCGTTCAGACATGCTATTCCAAAGGCAAACCCAATCTTGTTGGAGCCGATCATGAAATTAGAAGTGGTTACACCTGAAGAGAGCATGGGTGATATTGTTGGTGACTTGAACAGAAGAAGAGGTCAGGTTGACGGTATGGATGACAGAGCAGGATCTAAGGTTGTAAAAGCCAAAGTTCCATTGTCGGAAATGTTTGGATATGTTACCGATTTGAGAACCATTTCATCA
>JAUIGQ010000166.1 GCA_030429925.1 Bacteroidia bacterium
CATCAACGCAATTGACGTTTTACTCGATTTTTTTTATTGCTGGATTTAAACGAAGCCCTTTTCAAAAATGAATTAACTAAAACTTATCTCACGACAGAGATCTTTCTGCTTACTTCTTGATCACCTGCAGTCAGGTTGATGAAGTAAAATCCGTTCTCTAAGTTATCAGTATCCACTTGGATCATCTGATTTCCTTGAGACATTGTACCAAAATCTTGAGTACTAACTACCTTTCCGGTAACATCCATGATCCTTGCCTGAACAGGAGCATTCTCATTCAATCTGAAGTCAACGTTCGTGAATGGAAGATCTGTTGGATTAGGGTAGATCTTGAATGAATTAGATAGATCGTTAGTTGTTTCCAGATCTGTAAGAAGACTTAACTTCAATTCTCTGGCATTGATCACCTCATATTTGGAAATATCATTTCCACCGAAGTAACTAACCACAGCCACTAGATACATTTGGCTTACATCATAACCTGCCAACAAAGTAAAGTTGAAGTTCTTGGTGTAATTTGTATGAAGTGTATAATTCGCAGGAACTACAGTATTATCTCCCCAAGTAGAAGGAAGAATATCTCTCAACACATGTCTGTGAGGATAACCGATAATTGGATCCGGCTGGCTGTAGAAGGGATGTGTTGGGAAACTTGCATTTCCAGAGTAGAAGTTCCTTTGATTGAACTGGGTTGAATTAGCTCCAACTACAGAATCCTCAACCAACATTAAACTTACTCTAATATCTCCAGGACTAACAAAGTCAACAAAACTTAGATCAATGTTCACGTTCAAGTTCCTTGTTGTAGAGTTGAAGTTTCCATAAAGATTCACATCCACTTCACTTCCTGCAGTCGACTGAGAGTTACATCTGTTCACCCAAGCATTTCCGCCTCTACCGAAAGCAACATCTTGCTCACCAGGGAATAACTTTCTATCCACCTGACCGGTTGGTGCAGCATTTACTCCAAGAGTGTTACAAATAGTAACAGACTCAGTATTACTCATTCCATCTGTATTGAAACAAGAGTGCAATGCAACAGGGATCACATACTGGTTTGAAGCAGTGATCTGTTCCATGATCAAGTGACCATCAGGACACCATCCGCAAGAAGTAGTAGTATACTCCTCGAACAATGGATATTTCTGAACTGACAATCCTGTAGATACTGCAACTTGTGCAATAGTAGAATCATTCGAACGATCCTGATCAGCTACTCCATTTGGTCTAGAAGTCCAAGCACGGATAGTATATCCAGGTCCAAGGTTAGCTGGCACCCAAGGAATAGAGTGTGTAAAAGAAGTTTGAGCTCCGTAAGGTAAGTTCACAGTAAGTGTATCTCTTCTAGCTGTGCTGTTGTTGATACTATAATTTACAATTACAGAGGTCAAGGTTGCAGTACCTGTGTTTCTGATGGTACCGCTAATGTTAGTAGAACTGTTCACGTTCACTTTAGCTGGAAGGGTCAATGAAGAAACACCTGCATCGTTTACCGGAGGAGTTCCTGGAGTAAACTCGTAATAAGAGTTGTCTGCAGGAGTTGGCCCATTGGCAGTGTATGAACTGATGTTTGGTGAACCCGGAACCATGTATGCTGTTGTTGAATTAACTTGAATTCCAACAGTCAGGGTCAATGGTGTTGTATTCGTCCTTTGGTCTACAATGTAGATCTTGTTAGATCCTTCTTCCATAACAACTGACCAATAACTCCATCCTGCACCTGCAGTAGAATAAGAGTTGAACATCACCCAGTGCTGTCTGTTTGGAGCTGTTCCAAAGGTTTTTGAGATGATGTAGTCACCTGCACCAACAGCATATAACCCCCAGATCACAACAGAATTGTTTGGAATTGAAGTAGAAGGAATAGCTGCATTAGTTGCAGTTGGGTTAGCAGTAGCTGTAAGGTCGAAGGTCAAAATACCATTGGTACTTACTTTATAACCGGTAACAGCCGAACCGTTGAACTGAAAACTAAACGGAATGGATTGGTTAGCTGTCCATGAAGGAGCATTAGATGTATTGGTAGTTCCTGTAAACAGGGTAGCCCATCCGGCCGGCAATCCACCACCAACAGGATATTCAGCATCATTATTCAGGTTTCCCGGATTCTGTCCGGCATTTACATTGGACGATACAATGTATTGTGCGTTCGCTCCGAAAACGGCAAATGCGATCGCGATAAAGAGTGTAGTTAACTTTTTCATAAGCATTAGTTATTATTTGAAGACATTAAAATTAGGGAAAGATTAGTAATTATTTAATAGTCAAGGCAGTTTATTCAGAAACGGCGAATATCCTACTTCGGTAGCTCAGACACAAGATGAGTGGTATTTTGTTGTATCGGATAGGCAATTCATTAATTTTCAGCTCCTAAAGTGATGAGAATTGTATCATTACAGCCATTATATTTGTCGAAATTTTAAATTAAATGCAAAGTATACTTAGAGCGGAAAACATTGTCAAGCAATACGCCAATCACAGAGCATTGGATGGAGTAAGCATTGAAGTCCCGAAGGGAAGTGTTTTTGGATTGTTGGGACCCAATGGAGCAGGAAAGACTTCTTTGATCCGCATCATCAATCAGATCACTGCACCTGATGAGGGAATGATCTATTTGGATGGTGAGCCATTGAAAGAATCTCATGTTGAACAAATAGGATATCTGCCAGAAGAAAGAGGATTGTATAAGAAAATGGAGGTTGGTGAACAAGCACTCTACTTGGCGCAGTTGAAAGGCATGTCGAAATCTGAGGCCAAAGCCAAATTAAAGGAATGGTTCAAGAAGTTTGATATTTCTCCTTGGTGGAACAAAAAAGTGGAAGAGCTTTCCAAAGGTATGGCTCAAAAGGTACAGTTCATTGTGACGGTACTTCACGAACCAAAACTTCTGATCTTGGATGAGCCTTTTAGCGGCTTTGACCCTATCAATACCAATATCGTTAAGAAAGAGATCCTGAGGTTGAAAGAAGAAGGAGCTACCATCATCCTTTCCACTCACAATATGGGATCGGTGGAAGAGATCTGCGAACATATCGCTTTGATCAATAATTCAAAGAAGATCTTAGGTGGAGAGGTCAATCAGATCCAGCAAGATTTTAAGGAAGGGATCTATGAGTTGAAATTCAAGGGCAATATGATCGCTTTCACCAATGCTTTGTGGACGAACTGCAAATTATTAGACCACAAGGAAAATGATGGCTATACAACAGCAAGAGTAAAACTGGGCGAGAATAAATCTCCCAATGATCTTTTGAAGGCTATCGTTCCGGAAGTAGAAGTTTTCGGACTAACAGAAGAGATCCCTTCTATGAATGAGATCTTCATCAAGCAAGTGTCATCCTCCGCTGACACTTCGACTCCGCTCAGTGTGACAGCTTCGGATGATAAAGAATCAAATAATCAATTAGATAAATAAGAAAATAAGAAGAAAGAGAAAAGTGTCTTGTCTCTTATCTCTTGTCTCTAGCATCTACAAAGAAATGAATAAAGTAAGCCTAATCATACAGCGTGAATACCTGAGCAGGGTAAAGAAAAAATCCTTCATCATCATGAGTTTGGTGGGACCACTATTGATCGCATCCTTGGTGGTAGTGCCGGCTTGGCTGGCGAGTGAAGACAAGGACAGTCAGAAAGTTGAAGTGATCGATGAAAGCGGACTCTTTATCAATCAGTTAAAGGACAATAAAGAGATCGAGTTCAAATACGAAATGAGAAGCTTGGCCGATGCTCAAAAGGAGATGAATGAAGGTGGAAAGTATACCGCAATCCTCCATATCCCCAAAGTGGTTGTTAGCCTACCAAAGACCGTTCAGCTCTTTTTCAAAGAACAACCAAAAGGAAGTTCTATAGACTATATGGAAGACCAGATCGCAGAGGTGATCGAGAATAAAAAACTGGAAGATCTATACGACCTAAGTCTGGATCAGATCAGTGGACTGAGACCTGACGTACAGATCGTTCCCAACAAACTGAATGAAAGCGGAGAAACGGAAGAAACAGCCGGAAAAATGGCCATGTTCGTCGGCTTTATGCTGGCTCTCTTCATCTACTTTTTCATTTTCCTCTTCGGAGTTCAGGTGATGAGAGGAGTAATTGAAGAGAAAACCAATAGGATTGTTGAGGTGATCATCTCTTCTGTAAAACCTTTTCAATTGATGATGGGCAAGATCATAGGAATAGCCTTGGTAGCTGTTACTCAATTCTTGCTTTGGGTAGTACTAAGTACGGTCTTGATCGGTGGTGCTATTTCTATCTTTTCTGATGACATCAAAGCATCCAATACGCAGCAAATGAAGCAAATGGA
>JAUIGQ010000167.1 GCA_030429925.1 Bacteroidia bacterium
GCACTAAAACAGTAGATGCATTGATGAAGCTTGAATTGCCAAGTGGCGTTGATGTAGAAATTAAGGTATAGTAATTAATTAATCGAGTATAAAATGCCAGGTTTACTAGGAAAGAAAATAGGAATGACCAGCGTCTTCAGTGCCGAGGGAAAGAATATTCCATGCACAGTTTTGGAGGCGGGTCCTTGTGTGGTTACACAAGTCAAGACCGTAGACACTGATGGTTACGATTCGATTCAGATCGGCTTTGGCGAGCGAAAGGAGAAACATACTTCTGCTGCCATGATGGGTCACTTCAAAAAAGCCAAGACTACTCCTAAGAAGAGTTTAGTTGAGGTAAGAGGTGCCACAGAGTTCAAGACCGGAGACGAGTTGAAGGTAGACATCTTTGAGGAAGGTTCATGGGTTGATGTGACCGGGCTATCAAAAGGAAAAGGATTTCAAGGTGTTGTAAGACGTCATGGATTTGCAGGTGTGGGTGATGCCACTCACGGTCAGCATAACAGATTGAGAGCTCCGGGATCTATTGGAGCAGGATCTGATCCTTCAAGAGTATTTAAAGGTACCAGAATGGCCGGACAAATGGGTAATACAAAAACTACTATCCAGAACTTGAAGGTTGTGAAAGTGTATCCTGAGAAAAATTTGATCGTGGTGAAAGGTTCAGTACCGGGAGCCAAAGGTTCAACAATATTGATCAGTAATTAAAATACTGTAGAGAAATGGAATTAACAGTAATAGATAAGAACGGTAAAGACAGCAAGAAGAAAGTAAAGCTGTCTGATTCTATCTTCGGTATAGAACCAAATGATCACGCGATCTATCTCGATGTTAAGCAATACCTGGCTAACCAAAGACAAGGTACAGCTAAATCAAAAGAGAGAGCTGAGATCACCGGTAGTACCAGAAAGATCAAGAAGCAAAAAGGTACAGGTACCGCTCGTGCGGGTAGTATCAAGTCGCCTTTGTTCAGAGGCGGTGGAACAGTATTCGGTCCAAGACCAAGAGATTATTCCTTCAAATTGAACAAGAAGCTGAAGAGATTAGCTAGATGTTCTGCTTTGTCATACAAAGTGAAAGAAGGAGCACTTCAGGTGATCGAGAATGTTGATATGAATGCACCTAAGACCAAAGAGTTCGCTGCCCTTCTAGGAAAGCTGAAGAGCAACGACAAAAAAACCCTTATGGTTGTACCTGAACTAAATAAAAACTTATATTTGTCCTCCCGAAATTTTGAAGGAGCAAAAGTCGTAACTGCCTCATCTTTAAATACTTACGATGTGATGAATGCGAAGAGCGTATTAGTTGCGGAAGGAGCTTTGGAGAAAATTGAGAGTTCACTAAGCTAAAAAGAAGGTCATGAAGATTATAAATAAACCTTTGATCACTGAGAAGATGACGGCCCTAACAGAGGGACAGAATCGCTATGGCTTTAGAGTAGATAGCAATGCCAATAAATTGCAGATCAAAGAAGCTGTAGAAAGTATGTATGGTGTGAGTGTTGAGAATGTAAACACTATGAATTACAAGGGTAAGTCGAAGAGCAGATACACCAAGACCGGATGGGTTGAAGGAAGGACCAATAAATTCAAAAAGGCGATCGTAACTCTTGCTGAAGGAGATGCAATTGACTTTTACAGTAATATTTAAGGAATAGAAAAGACGTAAGCAATGGCTGTAAAGAAATTAAAACCAACTACTCCCGGTCAGCGACATAAGTTCGCTGCTACTTATGAGGAGCTTACAACTGCTACTCCTGAGAAATCTTTGCTGAAAGGTAAGGGAAAGAGTGGTGGAAGAAACCACAGTGGTAAGATGACCATGCGTCATATTGGCGGTGGACATAAGCGCAGATACAGAAGCATTGATTTCAAGAGAGACAAGCATGGTATACCTGCAACTGTAGCAAGCATTGAGTACGATCCAAACAGAACTGCAAGGATCGCTCTATTAGTTTATGCTGACGGTGAGAAGAGATATATCATTGCTCCTAAAGGATTGCAAGTAGACCAGCAAGTGATGGCGGGTAAGAAAGCTGATCCAGAAGTGGGTAATGCTCTTTATTTAGAGGATATGCCAATGGGTACGATGGTTCACAACATAGAGTTGAGACCAAAGCAAGGAGCTAAAATGGCAAGAAGTGCCGGAGCTTATGCTCAATTGGTATCTAAAGAAGGAAAGTATGTTGGTTTGAAAATGCCATCAGGCGAGGTGAGATTGATCTTAGGCAAATGCATGGCAACTGTAGGGATGGTATCTAACAGTGATCATATGTTGGAAAGATCGGGTAAGGCCGGTAAGAGCAGATGGTTAGGTAGAAGACCAAGAGTTAGAGGTGTTGTTATGAACCCTGTAGATCACCCAATGGGTGGTGGTGAAGGTAGAGCTTCCGGAGGTCACCCAAGATCTAGGAACGGTATACCTGCAAAAGGATACAAGACCAGAACATCTAAGAAATTGTCGAACAAGTTCATTGTAGAAAAAAGAAAGAAATAGAGTAATTCTATGAGTAGATCGTTAAAAAAACCGCCATTTGTTCATTACAAGCTGGCTGCAAAAGTA
Organism: Bacteroidia bacterium; assembly: GCA_030429925.1. Lineage (GTDB taxonomy): Bacteria > Bacteroidota > Bacteroidia > Flavobacteriales_E > Vicingaceae > UBA1494. The sequence continues at coordinate 2,563 of JAUIGQ010000167.1, forward strand.
GAGGAAGCTCAAGCATCTTCTAAGAAAAGTGTGATCAAGACCTGGTCAAGGGCTTCAATGATCACCCCTGACTTCGTTGGATTGACCATCGCAGTACACAACGGAAATAAATTCATTCCGGTTTATGTAACTGAGAACATGGTTGGACATAAATTAGGTGAATTTGCACCGACTAGAACATATAGAGGTCACGCTGGTAACAAGAAAGACAAAGGCAAAAAATAATATAAATGGGAGCACGTAAACGAAATAGAGCTGAAGCAGCCAAAGAGGCTAGAAAGAGCGTAAGCTTCGCTACTTTGAAGAACTGTCCTACTTCTCCAAGAAAAATGAGATTGGTAGCAGACATGATCAGAGGAGAAGAAGTTTCCAGAGCACTTTCATTGTTGCAGTTCAGCCCAAAGGAAGCTTCAGGAAGAATGGAGAAACTATTGAGATCTGCCATTGCTAATTGGGAAGCTAAGAATGAGGGAGAAAGACCTGAAGACAATCACTTGGTTGTTTCTGAAGTAAAGGTTGATAGCGCTAGAATGTTGAAGAGGTTAAGACCGGCTCCACAAGGAAGAGGTCACAGGATCAGAAAAAGATCTAACCATGTGACTTTGGTGGTTGATAAGGTAAACGCAGAAAATATTACAAAATAAGAGATACGAAGCATGGGACAAAAGGCAAATCCAATAGCGAATCGTTTAGGTATCATCAAAGGTTGGGACTCCAACTGGTTTGGTGGCAGAAACTACGGCGATAAATTAGCTGAAGATGACAAGATCCGTCAGTACTTGATGGCCAGATTGGCAAAAGCAAGTATCTCTAAGATCATTATCGAGAGAACACTTAAGTTGATCACCGTAACTATCAATACTTCTCGTCCGGGAATCATTATCGGTAAAGGAGGAAAAGAGGTTGATAAGTTGAAAGAAGAATTGAAGAAGTTGACCAAGAAAGACGTTCAGATCAACATCTTCGAGATCAAGAGACCTGAGTTAGATGCAAAATTAGTTGCAGATTCAGTTGCTCGTCAGATCGAAGGAAGGATCTCTTTTAGAAGAGCTGCTAAAATGGCTGTTGCTTCTACCATGAGAATGGGAGCTGAAGGAGTTAAGGTAATGGTAAGTGGTAGATTAGGTGGAGCTGAAATGGCAAGAACTGAATTCTACAAAGAAGGAAGAATTCCATTGCACACTTTCAGAGCGGATATTGATTATGCGTTATCTGAAGCTCACACTACCTATGGAAGGATTGGTGTAAAAGTTTGGATCTGCAAGGGTGAGATCTACGGTAAGAGAGATCTTTCTCCAAATATCGTATCTAACAAACCTGCTCCAAAGCAAGGCGGAAGAGGCGGTTTCAGAGGAAACAAGAAAAGAAGCTAGAAAAAATATAAATGTCAGGCTGAGCGGAGTCGAAGCCATATTTGAAAATAGATATTTAAAATAAAATGTTACAGCCAAAGAGAACGAAATTCAGAAAGATGCAGAAAGGGCGTATGAAGGGTAACGCCGGAAGAGGTCATCAGATCGCCTTCGGAAGTTATGCCATCAAAACGCTGGAAGAGAGCTGGATCACAGCTAGACAAATTGAAGCTGCAAGGATTGCGATCACTCGTTATATGAAAAGGGAAGGTCAATTGTGGATCAAAATATTCCCGGACAAGCCTGTTACCAAGAAGCCTGCAGAGGTGAGAATGGGTAAAGGTAAGG
>JAUIGQ010000031.1 GCA_030429925.1 Bacteroidia bacterium
CTGACCGATCAATGCCCAATCTATTCATTCCGATATTGAATTTCAAGTGAATTGGATAGGGTGCTGAATCAGTCATATTTGAATTGAGGAATTCAATGAATTTTCTTAGAAGCCCTAGGTTGTGTATGTCTGGTTCTAAGCAATTTTCCACCATGGCCTTGAATGACCTTGGAGAAGGATTTAGAATGAGGATAGATTTTTCAATACCAGCCTGCCGTAACTCAATCCCCTCATCAACATAAGAGGTTGAAAAGTAGGATATTCTCTCATCCGATTGAAAGCTTTTGGCCAGATCAATGGAGTGATGTCCATATGCATCGGCCTTGATCATTAACATGATCTTGCAGCCCTTCTTCAATTTGGAAGCAAACAGATCCAGGTTATGCTTCAAATTCGACTTGCTGATCCTGAATTCGGTCAAGTGATACTTATCATCGTCTATGGCAGGAATGACAGACATACTTCTAAACTAACCTTTATTTTTTTCATTTTCCAAGGCTTGGGAGAAACAGTTTCTACAAAGTGGTTCGTAGGCGGAACTCTCTCCGAGAAGAACCAATTCTTTACCTGCAGTGATCCTGTGCGAATGGTTAGCCAAGTTTCCGCATTTAACGCAAATTGCATGGACTTTTGTAATATATTCTGCAGTAGCCATCAATCCTGGAATAGGACCAAATGGCTTGCCTTGGAAATCCATATCGAGTCCTGCAACTATTACTCTCATTCCACGATCTGCCAATTGGTTGCAAACAGCGATCAGCTCCATATCGAAGAATTGAGCCTCATCGATCCCAACAACTTCTTCATCATTCACCAAAAGGGGGATATTGGCAGAGGCAGGGACAGGTGTGGAGTGGATTTGATTTTCGTCATGAGAGACCACCGCCTCTTCATCATATCTTACATCCACTTCAGGCTTGAAGATCTCAACTTTCTGCTTTGCGATCTTCGCTCTTTTGAGCCTTCTTATGAGTTCTTCTGTTTTTCCTGAGAACATAGAACCGCAGATCACCTCAATCCAGCCATTGCGTTTTTTTGAATTTATCGTATTTTCGAGAAACATTAAGTGTTCGGAAGTATTATTTTTGGAAGGCGTAAAGTTAATCCTATTCCTCAACACTTCTAAAAAAGCAATATGAATAGCAAAGAGAAAAGAGAAGAGATTGTTGCTTTGATCAATAATATCAAAGAGCATTCAGACCGATTGTCCAATATGCCTCACATGCCACTGCTTGAAGTAAGTGCGATCTTATCAAAGATCAATCGCTTGCATGAGAGTACAGTTGTGTTGAAGTATTTGCTGGCTAGGGAACAGCACCATGAAGACGAAGAGTTTGGTCTCAACTTTTCAAAGATGGCAGAGCTGGAGGAAGAGGAGCTGGAAGAAGAAGAGGAAGAACCTCTCGAATCTAGCCTAGAAGAAGACCCAGAGTCATTTGATGACTTTGATGATGACAATGAGCAGGACGATGACCTGGAGATCGACGAGGAAGAAATAGATCTGAAAGGAGAATTTAGCCAAGCCGGAACACCTACCCAAACTGCCACCAAATCCATTTCAAAGACAGAGATAGAAGAAATGGAAATAGAAAGTGGATTGAGCTCTAAGTCGGATATCAACGAACAATATGCTGAAGAGCAAGAAGATAGAAGTCTTAGTGAGCAATTGAAGAAACAACCCATTGCCGATCTTATGGCGGCTATAGGCTTGAACGAAAGGTATCTTTATGCCAATGATCTTTTTGGTGGGGATATCGAAGAGTTTAGAAAGGTGATCAGACTCTTGAACGACTTCGACCAAGAAACTGAAGCTACACAATACTTCAATGTTGAACTGAGAAGAACTTATGGTTGGGAGGAAGATAATGAGTTAGCAGAAGCATTGCTTGTGCTTCTCAAAAGAAGATTTCAGAAAAATTAGATCTCCACTGATTGAGTGTAGAAGCCTTCCATAAATCAACTGTACATCTGAAGGAATCTTATGCTATTTTTAGCATTTAATTTATGATGGTATGAAAAGAGCTCATTTTCAGATGACTAAATTCTATATTTCCGCTTTTGCCCTATGTTTAATTGCCAATGTAGTATTGGGTCAGGCAGAGGCAAAAATGCCCGAAAAATGGACTTTGCAGCAATGCATTGAATACGCTTTCGAGCACAATATCCAGGTACAACAAAACATTATCACTAAGAATATTGCTGAGCAGGATCTTAAGGCTTCCCGGTATAATGTGCTGCCCAACTTAAACGGATCAGCAACTCATATTTACAACTTTGGACAAACTATTGACCCTTTCACCAATACTTTCGCTACCACTCAGGTTCGTTCAAATCAATTGGCATTGAGCTCTAGTCTTACCCTTTTTGATGGGTTAAGGAACATCAACAATGTTAAACTGAACAAGGCTCAACTTGAGGCAAACAAATATGACCTTGAATCCATAAAGAATGATATTTCATTGAACATTGCCAATGCTTATTTGACGATCTTGTTCAATAGGGAATTGGCCAAGAATGCTGAAAGACAATTGAATGTTACTTCCATTCAAATTGACAGGATTGAAAAGCAGGTGAATGCGGGAACACTTCCTCAAGGAAGCTTACAAGAGATACAAGCTCAATATGCTAGTGAAGAACTGCAATTGGTAAATGCAAAGAACCAACTGAAATTATCCAAGATCAATTTAGCTCAATTGCTCAACCTAGAAAGTTCAGAAGACTTTAATATAGATGAGCCTGATCTGAGTAATTTTCAAGGTGTATCTGAATTGATCACTCCTGGTGCGCTGTATGAGACAGCAGTTGACATTATGCCGGAAGTAAAAAGAGCTGAGTATAACTTCTATGCTGCAGAAAAATCGAAATCCTTGGCAAGAGGTAGCTATTATCCAACTATCACCGTAAATGGATCTATTGGTTCAGGTTATTCCGGAGCGAATAATATTTTAACTGGACCGGGAACTAATGTTGGTTTTGTGCCCATTGGACAAGTTTCAACAACCGGTGATCCAGTAGTCTCCTTGAGTCCAAGAACCATTTATGGAGACGATGACTATGAAACAAAGAAATGGGATGATCAATTGGAGGATAACTTTAACAAATCCATTGGTTTTAGACTATCTGTTCCTTTGTTCAACGGCATGAATAGCAGAACCAATGTTCAGAAGGCTAAATTAAATGCACAAAGCGCTGAGCTGAATTTAGATAACACCAAACTGCAATTAAGACAAAACATTGAATCAGCTCATGCTGAAGCCGTAGCAGCCTTGAAGAGATATAAGGCGGCGGAAAAATCTGTGGAAGCATTGAAAACCTCCTTTGATTATACAAATCAGCGATTCTCTGTTGGATTGGTAAATTCCTTCGATTTCAGCAATGAGAAGAATCGATTGAACAATGCGGAGTCTGAATTATTACAAGCTAAGTACGAATACATCTTCAAGACAAAAGTGCTCGATTTTTATAGGGGGCAAGCCTTGAGCTTCAATCAATAGAAAATGAAATCAAAGAAGTGGTTATATATTCTAGGAGGAGTTGTTCTCCTATTGATCCTTGTAGCAATTTTCAAAGGAGGAAAATCTGGCAAGGCAATAGAAGTAAGTGCTGAGAAGGTTGAACTGAGAACCATAATTGAAACAGTAGCTGCAAGTGGAAAGATCCAAGCAGAAACTGAGGTTGTAATTAGCTCTGATGTTTCCGGAGAAATAATTGTTTTGCCAGTTGTAGAAGGACAACAAGTGAAGAAGGGAGATCTATTGATAAAAATAGATCCCGACCTTGTTGAGTCTGCATTAAGCAGGGCAGAAGCTGCCCTAAATACAGCCAGAGCTAACCTAAGTGGTTCCAAAGCAAGGTTGGCACAATCCAAGTCAACTTTTGAAAATGCTAAAGCCTTGTTCAATCGTAATAAAAAATTAAATGACGACAAGGTGATCTCAGAAGCAGATTTCGATCAGGCAAAAGCAAATTACGAGGTAGCCGAAGCAGACGTTAAGGCAGCAGAAGAAGCGGTGAATGCAGCAGAATTCAATGTAAAAAGTGCTGAAGCAACTTTAAAAGAAGCAGAGGAAAATCTAGGCAGAACTTCTATCTACTCTCCTATTGATGGTGTGATCACAAAACTCAATCGTGAACTAGGTGAGCGTGTGGTTGGAACAGCACAAATGGCAGGAACAGAAATTATGACTGTGGCAGACCTCAATGTGATGGAAGTGGCCGTTGAGGTGAATGAGAATGATATTGTAAGAGTGAACAAAGGGGATACTGCAGAAATAGAGGTGGATGCTTATCTGGATAAAGATTTCAAAGGAATAGTTACTGAGATAGCTAATTCGGCAACTGTTGAGGGTATGAGTGCCGATCAGGTCACCAACTTCGATGTTAAGATCAGAATGCTGAAGTCGTCTTATAAAGAGTTAGTAGAAGGAAAAGAGGAACAGTATTCTCCCTTTAGACCGGGAATGTCAGCTACAGTTGACATTCATACCACCTCTGCACATAATGTGATAAGTGTGCCTATACAAGCCGTTACAACAAGGTCTGATACCGTAAAAGACAAAAAGGACAGAAGAAGGGGAGATAGGTCTATTGATGAATTGGATGAAGAAAAGAAAGAATGCGTTTTCGTAATTGAAGATGGAAAAGCAATGATCCATTATGTTACTACCGGCATTCAAAATACAATGCACATCGAGATCAAAGAAGGCTTAGATACTTCAATGTCAGTTATCATTGCTCCATATTCTGCAGTTTCAAGAAAACTGAAAGACGATATGGCTGTTGAAATTGTAAGTGAAGAGAAACTCTACTCTTCCAAAAAGGATTAGATGGCTAACTATTTTCTAGCAATAGAATCGGCAACAAAGATGTGTTCCGTTGCCTTGTATGACTCTGCCTCTCTTCTTGATAAGATAGAAGAAGGGGGAGATTATTCTCACGCTGAAAAGTTGGCTCCCTTTGTAAATGAGATATTGAAGAATAATGGGCTAACTACTGCAGATCTTTCTGCAATTGGAGTCAGCAGCGGCCCCGGTTCATACACCGGATTGAGAATCGGTCTTTCTTTGGCAAAAGGAATTTGTTTCGCTTCAGAATTGCCATTGATCAGTATAGATACTTTGAAAGGAATGGCCAAAGGAGCCATTGATGAACAGAAAGACCCTAATGCCTTTTATATCCCAATGATCGATGCTAGAAGAATGGAAGTTTATTCTGCTGTGTATGATGGGCAATTAAATGCCCTTCAAGAAGCAGAGGCAACTGTGGTGGAGGAGAATTCATTTGCTGGCTTATTGGAGAAACAACAGGTCTATTTCTTTGGTGATGGTGCAGCCAAATGCCAAGATGTGATCGATCATCCCAATGCCAGCTTCCTCGACCAAGACTATATATCTGCCGGTTTCTGGGGAGATCTTATAGAACAAAAGTTCTTAAAACAAGAGTTTGAAGATCTTGCTTATTATGAACCATTTTACTTAAAAGAGTTCAAAGCTGGGAAACCTAAATCCCTTTTGTAGCAGGTTTTAACCTTCTCCATCTAGTGCGGTCTGATTGTTGAGTGCGAGAGAATATTTATATTTGAAATCATGAAAACTAAGTTTTTCTCAATTCTCCTGCTACTTTGCTTAAGTACTGGAAGCCTCTTCTCCCAAACTGACCAAGAAACCAAAGATGTCCATCGGATCTATTGGAGTGATTGGTATAGACTTGAATGGTCTGATTTTATGGCTACACCAGAAGATGATGCAACAGTGGCTGCACTTTCCAGCATTGGCCTGCCCTATAAGTACATTACCGATGGTGAAGGAGAGTTGAAACTATCAATCAATGTTTGCTTTATAAAGGATGAATCATGGTCTAAGGAAGAACAGAGGAACAACCTTTTGCTTCAACATGAACAGATCCATTTTGATATTGCAGAACTACATAGAAGGAAGATAGTAAAGGCGGTTTTAGAAGGGAATTTTACGAAGAACAATTACAAGGAGCTTTTAAACGAGATCATTACAAAGGTTTGGAAAAAGGATTATCGTGAAATGCAGAATATGTACGATAAAGAAACCAACTACTCCAAGGTGATCAAAGAACAGATCAATTGGAACAAGTTCGTTCATCAGCAATTGAGGAACTATGAAGATTATACCTTCAATGAGGTGACCGTTAGCTTGATCAACTTTGAAGAAGACTAATCAATAGAACTCATAGTTGCACCTATAGATCCTTACAAACTTTTCCTGAAAATTTCTTAGAATAATTGCCTTGGGTAAATCGTCTTCATAAGTGAATGCGATTTTTTCATTCAATATTCCATCTTTGAATATTTCAACCTGTTCTAGGATAGATCCCATATATTGATATTTCCATATGATGTCTCGCTTATCATCAAATTCTTTTTGATAATGCTTTCCAATTAGTTTATCAAATTCGATCGAGTAGGTTGTTTTGATCTCATTATGATTGATCAAGTAGATCATTTTCTCCTCTATTAGATGTCCCCTTTTGGAATAAGCGCTTTTTTTCTCTAGAAAGCTTTTCCCATTTCTATTGCTAATGAGCTCTCCTTTAATATTCCCATTTTCATAAAGTTGATGGATCCTATCGTATAATGTGTCAGCTTCAGGTTCATTTGGTCTTAGCTTGATCGACCTATAATTTTCCCCCGGATCATATTCAAATACGTACTGGAAGTTGAATGGACCGCGAAACTCATTGTGAAAGATCAATCTTCCTTTTGGGTCATACATATAGATGGAACTGGAAGTGTCATAGCCCCTTGTCATTTGGATTCTCTTGATGGAACTAGCCAGCAGACCTCTTCTCGTAAATTCATATTCCAAAAATTCACCTTTGTCATAAAAGATCTGATCGTCTTTCTTATTACTGATATCCAAACGGATGGACTTGATCTCATATTCTTTGATCTTTTCTGTATTGAAGAAGTTGGTGAATCCAAACCACTCCTGGTATGGATCAAGTAGCTGAGTCTTTGCGGAAAAAGAAAGGAAGGTTAATGAGAGAATAAAAAAGTACTTCATCTTCAATTGATCTGCTCAATAGCTGATTCTGCAACCTCAACAGGTCTCTTACAAGTTTTTTCCACACAAACATAGATGAGGCTCTTTCCATTCACCCATTTATTCTTTAGCAACTCTATTTCTGTTGCTTCATCAATACTTCCTACAATAATTGAATTTGGTAAATAGTTGCTTCTGATCTCTTTTCCCAAGGAAAGAGCTTCTTTACCAACAATGGCTATTTCGTGAAACTCTTTACTCCTGATCAATAATTGCTGGGCCCAGTTGGAGGAGTATGCGATATGCTCTTCCATCATATTCATGGAGTTTGCAAGCATTTGATCGGAGATGTCAAGGTATTCTTGATTGGAAAGAAGGCTACCCAATTTAAAAAGGGTCTTGCAAAGGCTACTATTGGAAGCAGGGATCACATTGTCGGCCTTCTCGATCTTTCTATTGATCAATTCTGTGTCTTCCGATGAGTTAAAGAAGAAATAGGAAGAAGTTGGGTCGTAGAAATATTCCAGACAGCGATCTGCTAGTTTCTCAGCCAAAGTCAGCCAAGTGTTGTCAAAGGTATTCTCATAAAGCTGGACAAATGCTTCTAAGGTAAAAGAGTAATCCTCTAGAAACCCATTGATACTCGAAACGCCATCTTTATAGGAATGCATCAATTTCCCTTCCTCATTCATTTGCTTTACTAGAATGAAGTTGGCGATTGAAATAGCCTCTGAAAGATATTCAGACTCACCAAAAGCTTCATAGGCGTCTAAATACCCTTTCATCAGGAGGGCATTCCAAGAGGTCAGGCTCTTATCGTCTAAACCAGGCCTTACTCTATTAGATCTGGCTTGAAACATCTTCTCCTTGATACTGGCTATCTGTTCACTTAAGGAACTAAGGCCTTGCTGATTTTTTTCGGCAAATTCTTCCTTTCTTCCTCTTCTTAATGGAATGTATCTTCCTTCCCATTCACCCTGCTTATTGATGTTAAAATAATCCTCAGCGAGAGCATACTCCTCTGTTGTTAGGATCTCCTTTAATTCTGTTTTAGCCCAGGTATAGAAAAGTCCTTCTTCACCTTCAGAGTCAGCATCTAAAGCAGAATAATAAACCCCTTTGCCATTGCACATTTCTCTTTTTAAGAAGCTGATCGACTCTTCGACAACTTCCTTATAGCTTTCTTCTTTAAATACTTTAAAGGCATTGGAGTATAAACTGATCAATTGAGCATTGTCGTAAAGCATTTTTTCAAAATGAGGCACCTTCCATTCCATATCGGTTGAATAGCGAGCAAAGCCACCGCCAATTTGATCATAGATCCCTCCTTGAGCCATTTTATCTAGTGTTAGTAGAAGGTGGTTCTTAAGTTCTATATCCTCATTTTGATCTAGATAATGCAACAGAAACTCATAATTATTGGGCATAGGAAATTTGGGAGCATAATTATTACCTCCATGCTTACTATCGAAATTCATTCTCCATTGATCAACAGCCTTCTTTAAGATGGTGTTGGAAAACGCTCTTGGCACATCAACTTTCTCGATCAACTCATTTTGTATCAGTCCTGTGGTAAGCTTATCTGCATATTCCTCAACTTTCTTCTTGTCGCTCTGATAAAGATTGCTCAGCTGAAGTAATATATCTTTCCATTGTTCTCTTGGGAAATAGGTGCCTCCGTAAAATGGTCTTCCATCCGGCAGGGCAAAGCAGTTCAATGGCCAGCCACCTCTTCCACTCATGAGTTGAACGGCATCCATATAAATATGATCTATATCGGGTCTTTCTTCTCGATCTACCTTTATACAAATAAAGTTCTCATTCATGATCTCAGCTACTGTGCTGTCTTCAAAAGACTCTCTTTCCATCACATGGCACCAATGGCAAGCTGAGTATCCAATGCTGATCAACAGTGGCTTGTTGGTCTTTTTGGCTTCAGCAAGGCTTTTATCGTTCCAAGGCCTCCAATTGACAGGGTTGTAGGCATGTTGAAGTAAGTAGGGACTGCTTTCTTCAATTAATATATTGGGTTCACCTTGATGTTCTTTGCGCATGGAAGGGCTTTTGTCAACTGGTCGAGGATCACACGAAATGCAGCAATAGAGCAGAATTAGAATGATGAGCTTGACCTTCATATTGTCGTTATCCAAATTACTACAATGCGATTGAATAGCCCAAAACACTATGAGAATTAGTTAATAACTTTACAAGTATGCACCGCTTTAGGCTTTTGTTGTTCTTTATGTCCTTTATGGTGGGAATATCAAATCTGTATTCTAGCCATATAGTAGGAGGGTATATTCGCTATGAGTGTTTAGGTAGCACAGGTGCAAGCATCGCGGATTACCGTGTCACAGTTGTATTGTACCGGGATGTGGTTAGAGGAAATCCGGGAGCAGCTTTTACTCCTACAATACCACTTACTATCTTCGACCAAGGGAACTCATCTGTAGCTACACTTAATATGCAATCCACTAAGTTCATTGCAGATAGTATTGAAGACCCTTGTTTTGTTAGGGTAGATAGTCTTCAGTTGGAAGAAGGAGTGTATAGTGGAACGATCACTTTAAGAAAAGAAAGGGAACATCTACTTGTTTACCAGCGATGCTGCAGAAATAACTCAATTGACAATCTGATCAAACCAACTGATGATTGGGGAAGTACTTGGACCATTGAAGTGCCGGCATTCAATGCAGTTGGATGCAATGATTCTCCTAATTATTTGAATAATCCTCCAATTGCATTTTGTCCGAATCAGCCGATCAACTTAGACCTGTCTGCAACCGATGCCGATGGAGATAGCTTGGCCTATTCTTTCTGTGCTCCCTTCACTTCACCACAAATAAACCCTCAGCCAAATCCGGCATTTTCGCCTCCCTATTCATTTGTAGGTTTTCTCGCCCCCCAAACTCCTCAATTTCCCCTTCCATCCAATCCTGCTCTATCTTTTGATCCCAGTACGGGAATATTAAGTGGCACTCCAACCTCAATAGGACAGTATGTGGTAGGGTTTTGCATTGAAGAGTACAGGAATGGTCTATTGCTTTCTACCAGTAGGAGAGATATACAGATCAATACGGCGAATTGCAGTCCAATAATCCTGACAGCAGTGCAGGATCAAACTTTATTGTGCGATGGGAGAACGGTTAATTTTCAAAACAATACACCCCCTGTTCCTGGTTACAAAATCAAGGGGTACAGATGGGATTTTGGCGACCCAACTACTTTGGCTGATACCTCAAGACTGAAGAATCCATCATACACTTACCCGGATACAGGGCTTTATACCATAACCTTAATTGCAAATCCGGGAGTGAGGTGTAGTTCAATTACCACGAAAAACTTCCAGGTTTACGATCTTTTGGATCCGCAGATTGAATTTGAAGGATTGCTTTGTGAAGACAGCAATTCAGTAACTTTTATCGCCGGTGGAGCATATGAAGATCATGCAACTATTCTTTGGAATTTTGGCCCCAATGCCAGTATCTTGAATAGCACGGACGATACTGTGAGGAATGTGACCTTTAGCGGACCTCCTTCAACATTTTCTATTGGATTAACGGTTAGTCAGGATATCTGCAATGAATCAAGATCAAGCACTATTCGTTTGACCCCTAATCCGGTTGCCAATTTTCAATCGGATTTTAATCGGATATGCGCTCCTTTCCCTGTGAGCTTTACTAATAGGTCCTTGAATACAGATCAGCCGGAATACCTTTGGACTTTCGGCGATGGAAATTCATCTTCCCTTGCAAATCCTGTACATATGTATCAACAAAGTGGTAATTATGAGGTGAAGTTAGAAGTCAGAAATACAGGGGTTTGCAAGGATACCGTAACCTTTATAGACTCAATCTTTGCCTCAACTGTATACTCTCCCAATGAGATCCATTTCCGGATCGAACCAAAGGAAGGGTGTCCTCCTTTAAAGGTGAATTTTATTGATTCCTCTATATATAGAGGTTCAGGTAGATATTTTTGGGACCTAGATGATAATAATCTTTCTAATGATATTTCTCCGGTATTTTCCTATCAGGATAGTGGATATTATGATGTGGGATTATTGTTGATCACAGCAGATACTTGTGCTGATACTTTGCAGCTAAAGATCGATAGCGCTATTCGAGTATTGCCCGGACCCAAATCTGTTCTGAGTATTTCAGAAGACTCAGTTACACTAAAGGAGGCCTTAATAGAGATAGATGGCAGTGCAAGCGAGGATTACACTTCCGGTAAATTGCTTATTGATGACAGGTTTTACACAACGAAGGAGAATTATATCCATCGCTTTAAGGATACCGGTGTGCATATTATTGATTGGATAACCATTAATGAATTTGCTTGTCAAGATACGGCAAGTTCTGAGCTCTATATCTATGATGAGTTCATGTTCGAGATCCCAAACATTTTTACCCCAAATGGAGATGGGATCAATGACGCATTCAAGATCAGAGCTTGTGGGGTCTATGATTTCAAAATGCTGATCTACAACAGGTATGGGAAGAAAGTCTTCACAACTACCTCATTGTTGGAAGGTTGGAATGGCTATATCAATGAGCATAAAGCAAGCCCTGGGGTGTATTATTACCAGATCGTTATTAGGGATCTTAATGGCGATATCAAAAACTATGAGGGTAGCTTAAGTCTCTTGTATGAATAGACTTAGAATAGCTTGAGATCCACTTCGCCTTCATGACCAACATCTACTTTCTTGCTGATCCACCATACCTTTCCAACAATAAAACCATCGACTTTAAAGTCGAGTTTGTCTTTTCCGGTAGCTGTAATTGCAATCAGATTTGGAATTGCAGAAGCAGAAAGATCACTGTGTGAACTTTGTAAAAGCAAGGTGTGAAACTCTTTTGAGCTTGCAGGGATATTGAGGTCTGATCCAATCCTAGCCTTTCCGATCTTTTTATTATTGACCGTTACATTGAATTCAGAATCAACCACTTTGATGTCGTAATTATTGGGATTATCGATCCTTACGCTAGACTCAACCAGCAGTCCTTTATCTGAAAACTCTAATAGTTTTACTGATTTGATCTCTTTTATCTCTACCTCTTCAATTTTGAAACAGGAGCTCAAGAGGATTGTGATGATCCCTAATAGGGCAATTCTGAAATAGCTTGTCATTATTTTTTAAGATTACTGAAAGTATCATAGAAATGAATGATCGTTTCTGTTCCTTTCATGAAATTATCGATCCCATAATGCTCGTTTGGAGAATGTATGGCGTCAGTATCTAGACCAAATCCCAAAAGGATGGTTTTGATCTGTAATACCTCTTCAAAAAGAGCAACGATTGGGATACTTCCACCAGCGCGAACCGGAATTGGTGTTTTCCCAAAGGATCTTTCAATGGCTTCACTTGCAGCCTGATATTCTAATGTGTCAATAGGTGTTACATAAGGCTCACCTCCATGCAGAGGTTTCACTTTTACTTTCACAGATGCCGGAGCGATCTTTTCAAAATGTTCCTTGAAAAGCTTGGTGATCTCTTTGTCGCTTTGATTGGGAACCAGTCTCATAGAGATCTTTGCATAGGCCTTTGAAGGCAATACGGTTTTCGCTCCTTCACCGGTATATCCTCCCCAAATTCCATTGACATCTAAGGTAGGCCTGATGCCTGTTCTTTCAATGGTTGAAAATCCCTTTTCGCCCTCTACCTCATCAATGCCTAGCTTGGATTTATAGTGATCAAGGTCAAAAGGTGTTTCTGCCATTTTACTTCTCTCTTCCTCACTTGCCTCTAGAACATTATCGTAAAATCCAGGAATACTAATGTGGTTGTTCTCGTCTTTTAATGAAGCAATCATCTTGCAAAGAGTATTGATGGGATTGGCAACTGCACCACCATAAACTCCTGAGTGAAGATCCCTGTTCGGTCCAGTTACTTCAACTTCAAAATAGCTTAGCCCTTTCAATCCGGTAGTGATAGAAGGGTTCTCTAATGAAAGCATAGATGTATCTGAAATGAGGATCACATCAGCTTTCAACTTTTCCTTATTCTTTTTGATGAATGACTCTAAATTGACAGACCCAACCTCTTCTTCCCCTTCAATAATGAACTTCACATTGCAAGGAAGCTCAGATTCTTTGTTGAGGTATTCAAATGCTTTGACGTGCATATACATCTGACCTTTATCATCTGCAGCACCTCTGGCATAGATCTTACCATCCTTGATAACCGGTTCAAAAGGAGGACTATCCCAAAGGTCTAGTGGATCAGGTGGTTGAACATCATAATGACCATAGACGAGAATTGTGGGTAGAGAAGGGTCAATGATCTTATCACCATAAACAACAGGATATCCCTCCGTTTCACAGAGCTCAGTATTTTCAGCACCGGCAGCTTCCAGTTTCTCACGAACCATTTCAGCTGTTCTCCTTGTGTCTTCTTTGTAAGTAGAATCAGCACTGATCGATGGGATCTTCAGTAGATCGATCAATTCATTAAGGAAGCGATCCATGTTGTTGTCTAGGTAATTCTTGATGTCACTCATAGTATAAAATTGGGGAAGCTAAGTTAGTAAAAAGGCAAAGGGAAGAAAGCTAGATCAGAACTTTTCCATCCATTTCTTTTGACGGTTCAACTCCCATCAATTCTAAGATGGTAGGAGCTACATCAGCCAATTTTCCGCTCTTGATATTTTCTATCTCTTTGTCGATCAAAATGATAGGAACAGGGTTAGTAGTGTGGGCTGTATTAATACTTCCATCCGGATTTACTGCACAATCGGCATTGCCGTGATCTGCTATTACAATTAGAGAATAACCTTTATTTGTTGCCAGTTCCACGATCCTACCCAAACATTCATCTACCTTCTCAACAGCTTTTTTGATCGCTTCAAAGTTTCCTGTGTGACCTACCATATCAGGATTGGCAAAATTTAGACAGATGAAGTCGGTCTCAGCTTTGTCAATTTCCTTCAAGATCTTTTGTGTAACCTCCTCAGCGCTCATTTCGGGTTGAAGATCATAGGTAGGAACTTTTGGAGATGGGACCAGGATCCTTTTTTCACCTTCAAATGCATCTTCTCGTCCACCTGAGAAGAAAAAGGTGACATGAGGGTACTTCTCTGTTTCTGCAATGCGGATCTGTTTCTTATTCGCTTTGCTGAGCACCTCTCCAAGAGTGTTTTTTAAATTGTCTTTTTCAAACAGAACCTCTATTCCTTTAAAGCGCTCATCGTAAGTGGTCATGGTTAGAAGATGAAGAGGAAAGGTCTTCATTTCATACTCCTCCAAGTCTTCCTGACTTAGTACTCTGCAGATCTGTCTGCATCTGTCTGTCCTGAAATTAAAGCTGATCAGCACGTCTCCTTCTTCCAGTCTTCCAATGGGTTGCCCTTTTGCATTGATCTTGACGATGGGTTTTATGAACTCATCGGTAACTCCATTTTCATAAGACCTATTTAGAGAAGCTATAAGATCGGTACTTTCTTCTCCTTTACCATTTATGAGCAGATCATAGGCCAGTTTGATCCTTTCCCAACGTTGATCCCTATCCATAGCGTAGTATCTGCCAATGATCGAGACCAGTTCTGAATGGGTGCCTTTGGTCTTCTCTATGAGCTTTTTTAGAAATACTTCTCCTGACATTGGATCTGTATCTCTTCCATCAGTAAATGCATGAATGTATGATCTTTCAATTCCCGCGTTTGCAGCAACATCGATCAAAGCGTGGAGATGATCTTGATGAGAATGAATTCCACCATTGGAGACCAAACCCGTAAAATGAACAGCCTTACCTTTCTGCTTTGCATACTCAAGAGCATTGAGCAATACCTTGTTATTCTGGAAGCTACCATCTTCAATGGCTCTGTTGATCCTAACCAGTTCCTGATATACGACCCTTCCGGCTCCAATATTCAGATGTCCGACTTCAGAATTGCCCATTTGGCCTTCAGGTAATCCTACATTCTCACCATGAGTTAAGAGGGTGCTATTGGGATACGCTTCAATTAGGGAATTAAAAACAGGGGTTTTGGAATTGAATATGGCATTGGAAGAGTCCTTTCTTCCATAACCCCAGCCATCCAATATGATCAAGGCAACTTTTTTGTTCTTCATAGGTAGGGCAAAGTTAACCCTTTCCCTGATGATAAAGCTTGATCAAAGCTCCCAACCTATGGTAAGGCTTATCACATAATCTGATTGTTGTCCGCCGTTTGGTGGTTTGCTATCGTAGTTGATAGAATAACCCCAAACAAGGTCAAAAGAATCGCCTATGTCCCAAGTAAAGTCAACATTGAAAGTAGATCGATAACGTTCTGTATCATCTAAATTCAAAAATCCGGTAAAGCTGGAATTGATGCCAAAGTATTTGTGGTCGAAAAGAACATAAGAAGATTTTAAGAAGGCTTCAAAACTTTCTTTATCAGAGATTTCAGATTGTTGGAAATTCTCTCTGTTCAACGCTAGTCCTAAACTGGCTTGAAGGTACTTGACCGGATCATTTAATAAGTACCTACCAAAACCTGCCATATAGGTTGTTCTTAAAGCAATTTCTTGCTCATCACTGCTAAACCAGTTTGCACTGGCCTCCCAGTACCAGGCAGATGGCAAAATATACTGAGTGTTCAACGCAGCTTCCGTTCTACTGCTTTGAACAGTGTCTATTAAACTAAAGAACTCATCATAAAAACCATCTACGCCCCAGCGATCAGTTAAATAACCAACTGAAGTCCTTAAGGTTAATTGGTGGGTCTTGGTGCTTTTAGCGAAATTATAGCCCATGTTAATATCAGCATCAAGCTTTCCCCAGAAATCATCATCTATCTTTTTCGCATTTAGTACTTTTTCATAGGGAAAGTCTATTCCTACCCCTCCTGAGACAAGAGTTAGCATGCTGTCATTTGGATCTTTGTCTTCAAATCTTGCGATGATGACCTGTTTCTTATTGACAATAACCCTGTGTTCATGAACGGTGTTGATACTTTTCACCTGTTTCCATTCGATTTTATAGTCGCTATCGCCACTCTTAGAATCAAAGGTTAATACAGCTTTGTTGATTCTCTCAACTGTACCAATAAAGGTTTCACCAGTTTTAGTGATTACTGTATCTAACTGAGCTACTGTTATGAAAGGAAGGAATAGGAAAAAGGTTAATAGAAATGAAAAGGATCTATACCCCATACTGTAATTTATTGAGCTGCTCTCTCTGTCATCATGGCTTCATCTAAGAGCTCAAGATACCTTTTCTTCATTTTTTTGGTGTAGTTCTTATTCCTCAAGAACTTTCCCTTTTTCTCATTATAAGAGACAAGGCCAATTGGAAAATCAAGCAGAGAGGTATTGACACCGGCAAGTTCTTCTTCACTGAAAATGTCCATATCAAAATCGTACTCAGGAGCCTCCTTTACTTCTGTAGGAAGTGTAGTATCGAAGATGAATCTTTTGGTGTGAAAATCCGGTGCTACGATCTCAATGGTTAAAAATTTATTGATGGGAAGATTGGCGACAAATCTATTAGAGGTCTTGACATTCACAGACTTAATCAGCTCATTTCTATCGTAAATATTGATAGAAGCATCCCTCACATGATCGTGATTATTGTAGATGGAACCCCTAACATAGACACTATCAGTCGCTCTATTTACCCTTTGTGCATTAGCGCTTAGAGAGAACCAGAAAAAAAAGCATGTGAAGATCAGAAATTTAATGATGTTCATTTTGCTATTTAATTGGTTTATAGGTAGACGTCTAAATTATTGATTTTGTTGGTTCACCCCTCCAAAATAAGGCATTAATCTATCCCTAAGCTCTGGCCCAAAGTCCTTTTGTGGGTAGGATCTATTGGTTATCATCACCAATCTGTTCAAGATGGCCTGTGCTTGTTGCATGTCGCTTCGAACAGTCTTAGCAAACTTTGGATCCAGTCTATTGTAATAGTTTAATTCCTTTTCATAGATGTCTGCTAATCTGGCAACCAGCTCATTACCTTTCTCATTTTCGCCAATTGCGTAATAGTTTTCTGCAAGATACATTACGAATACATCATAAGGTACATTCTTTTCAGGCATAACTTCAAAGGCCTTGTCAAGCACAGCTTTCGCCTTATCAATTTTATTTTCTTGGGTCAATTGCTCAGCCAGTCTTGAGAAGGTGATCCTCAAGCTCATGGTCATTCTTCTATTGGTTTCATCCATATAGACATCACTGCTATCAACACCGCCCCAATGGAAGTCATTCATTAGTCTGTCATATAGAATAGTAGAGTTCACATATCCGGGATTTCCATCAGGTCTGCCCTCTTTTTTGATCGGAACGAATCTGTAGGTCATACCTTCAGCTCTGAAGTAGTCTTCCAGTCCGATATATGAGTCGATGCCGGTTGTACTAGCAAAGTAGATAGGTCTTTCCCAATCATTTGCAGAAAGAATATCAATAATGGTAAGGTCGTTCTTTAGAACATAACCTTTTTTGATCTCCCACTTGATCTCATCTACGATCTTATCCGCCTCTTCAGCTGGAACAGTTCCATTTGCAAGAACCTTTTCACGATCAACTTTTACCTTCAATTTTTTGGTGGGGATATAGTCTATTCTATCACCGCTGCTCACTCTGATCTTAGTTTGTGGATTGTCGCTTTTGACAAATCCGATCAGGTCATCAACATCAATATGACCTTTGATCTCTTTTCTTTCGTAGACAGGTAGATAATCGTTTGTTCCCTGTCGGATCTTCACTTCGGGCAAGTTCATGGGAACAGGATCTGAATCATAGGCTTTTCTTCTCATTTGGTTGATATACCAATCTGTGTTCAATAAGCTGAGATTGATCACTCGAACATCTGTTCTGTATTCTTCCACTTCTTGCACATACCATAATGGGAAGGTATCATTATCACCATTGGTAAATAAGATGGCATTTGGCTCACAGGAGTCTAAATAGTTTTTAGCATAATCCCTTCCTGTATATCTTAAAGACCTGTTGTGATCATCCCAGTTCTCAGAGGCAAGAATACCCGGAACAAGAACAAGACAGAGAACCGTAGTAGCTATGGAGATCATTTTAGATTCCTTCTGCTTTGAAATTGCATCTATCAATGCATACACTCCCAAGCCGATCCAAATAGAGAATGCATAGAAAGAGGCAGCATAAGCATAATCCCTTTCTCTTGGCTGCAATGGATATTGGTTCAAGTAAAGTACAATAGCAATTCCGGTAAAGAAGAACAATAGGAAGACGATAAAGCCATCTTTCTTGTCTTTGCTGAACTGAAATACTAAGCCTATCAATCCCAGGATAAGGGGCAGCATATAGTATTTATTATTGGCAGGATTGTCAGTGATCTTTTCGGGAAGATCCACTTGAGTCCCCAGTCTCATTTCATCGATGAATGGGATTCCTGAGATCCAGTTTCCATTGGTTACGTTGCCGTGTCCTTGAATATCATTTTGTCTACCGGAAAAATTCCACATAAAATACCTCCAATACATCCAATTCAACTGATAGCTGAATAAGAACCTCATATTCTCACCAAAGGTTGGAGTGTTGATCACCTTGGTTTGACCATTCCCCTCTCTGTATTGAATAGGTTTACCTTCAAACTTCGACCACTTTTTATAATGAGATCTGTGTCTTGCCTCAGAACTCCACATTCTAGGCATTAGACTTAAGAATCTTTCGTCGTAGTTGGGAATAGAATTCTTTCTGTCATCGCTGATGATATACTGTCCGCTTTCCTTGTCTTGGAAATATACAGGCTTGCCATCCTTGAATGGTTTCTGTGCATCTTGAGGTGTATTGAAAGATTGACCATTGAATAAGGGTCTGTCACCATATTGCTCACGATTCAAATAGGAAAGGAGTGTAAATGCATTCTCAGGATTATTCTCATCCATTGGAGGGTTGGCATTCGAACGGATCAAAATGACTGCGAAAGAGGAATACCCCAGCATGATGGCAGCAAAACTTAAAATGATAGTATTCAGAACGATCTTTCTGTCTTTATGGGTTTTATAGATCCCAAATGCCACAAGTCCTATTAATAGTAAGATGTAGATAAAGAATCCTGTGTTGAAAGGCATGCCGAATGAGTTGGTGAACAAGAGCTCAAACCAGCTTGCTACCTTAACTGCTCCGGGAATGATTCCATATTGAATGGTTCCCAAGACAACCACAGAAATAGCAAGGGCTTTGAGGATTCCTTTCCAGTCGGGGTCGTATTTTTTGAAATAGTAGACCATCACTATTGCAGGTACCGCCAATAAGTTCAATAAGTGAACACCAATGGAGAGCCCCATGAAATATGCGATCAAGATGATCCACCTTAGGTTGTGTTCCTTGTCGGCAACTCCTTCCCATTTCATAATGGCCCAAAAAACAACGGCTGTAAAGAGAGAGGAGAGAGCATAAACTTCACCTTCAACTGCTGAGAACCAGAATGAATCCGTAAAGGTATAAGCGAGTGCACCAACAAGTCCACTGCCCATTACAGCGAATATTTTACTTTCTGTCATTTCACCAGTCTTCAAAGCGATTTTTCTTCCAAAGGCTGTAATGGTCCAGAAAAGGAAAAGGATAGTAAAGGAAGAAGAGAGGGCAGACATGATATTTGCCATCATTGCTGAGCTTTCAGCCGGAGCAAAAAGCATAAAGAAGCGAGCAAGCATCATGAAGAGAGGAGCTCCCGGAGGGTGGCCCACTTCCAATTTATAAGCTGTTGCAATGAACTCACCACAATCCCAAAAAGAGGTAGTAGGTTCAATGGTTGATAAATAAACTACAGTTGCTACAAGCCATGAAAACCATCCAAGGCTTAAATTCAATCTTCTAAAATCTGACATTACTCGCGAGACAAAATTTGACTAAGCTGCGAATTTAGGGATATTAAACTGAATCTACTTACAGTAATTTTCCTTGCTTTTGTTAAGATTTTCTAATTTTGTAGTGCAAAAAAATATTATTTTTGCACTCCCTTTTTGGGAAATTGTCCGATGGTGTAACTGGCAACACGTCTGATTTTGGTTCAGAAGAGTCTAGGTTCGAGCCCTAGTCGGACAACAAAACAGCAACAGTCTGGAGTTTAGAGCGTGAGGAAAGGCCCTTTGCTGTTTCCCTCAAGACTCGCACTCCAACTCAAACAGAAAAAGAATTAGCTCTGCGAAAGCAGAGCTTTTTTTATATGGATAGTCGACTAGGGTGAGAAGTTTATACTGAGCGAAGTCAAAGTGTCGAAGGGAGCCCTAGTAGGAATTTTCTATAAGTAACTCAATGAAACAGGACCAATGTTCTTTATTTCAATTCATCTATAAAGAGGCCAAAACAGCCAAAGAACTTTTATTCATAATTTTAAACTGCATGAAGCAAACTCTTGACCATGAACTTAATAAAGGTATTCTTATTCATATCCCTCTTCTTTGGACTTTCTATTGGAACAAAAGCTCAATCTGAGAGCTTGGATAATGCAACAATGCTGGATCTTTTGTTCAATGGGCCATTGTTTGAGAAGGGACATTTTATGCTCATCTATGGAAAAGAAAAAGGAAAAATTTCGAAAACTGTCATACCGGGAATCCAGTCAGATCCACAAGAAAGCTTGTTGAAGTATTGTAAGGATTTTGGTTACAGCAATTGCAGGGTTGAGAATGAATATGAAACAAATGAATACCCAAGAGAGGAATTACTGGAGAATTTAAGCGATACAAAACATTATTTGGTTCGCAAAGGGGAGAAGAAGGCTTATAAAGTAGTAGAAGTTGCCTCAGATAGCAAAGGGCCTGAGATGTGAACATTTCTGAGGTAGATATGGCCTTCAAATTTGCATCTCAGAGCAGTGACCTTTTCAGCTTGCTTTTTTATGTAGTATATCGACTAGGGTGAGTTTGCTTTATTTCACAGACCAATTGGATATAGAACTAGCGGTATTTTTAGGAGATTTGTCGAAGAAGAATCAGACAGCAGAACAAGAAGACTCTAGATCCTTGAGTCCAAGTAATTAATCCTTTCTGCAAAGATCAGTTGAACAAATTATTAATTTCTTCTTGAGCACTTGAAAAGTTAGAATTCTTCATATATTTATTTTTCAATTGTAATTAAACAACTAATCAATTTATTATGAAGAAGTTATTCTTAGCAATGGCTCTATCGATCATTACTGTTTGGTCGGTTGGGCAAGAAAAGAAACCCAATATTTTAGTGATCTGGGGGGATGATATAGGTACCTGGAACATCAGCCACAATAATAGAGGTATGATGGGTTATATGACCCCAAATATTGATAGGATCGCCAAAGAAGGTATTGGATTTACCGACTATTATGGTCAGCAAAGTTGTACTGCTGGAAGGGCTGCTTTTTTGGCCGGAAATGTTCCTGTAAGAACGGGAATGACAAAGGTAGGAATGCCGGGTGCAAAGGAAGGTTGGCAAAAAACGGATGTTACGATAGCTACTGTTCTTAAAAGCTTGGGATATTCAACCGGCCAATTTGGAAAGAACCATCAAGGAGATCGAGATGAACACCTTCCAACCATGCACGGATTTGATGAATTCTTTGGGAACCTCTACCATTTGAATGCTGAAGAAGAGCCGGAAAATGAAGACTATCCTACTGATATGGTATTGGCTAATGGAAAAACGTTCAAAGAAATGTATGGTCCAAGAGGAGTTATTCATAGCTGGTCTGATGGAAAAGGTGGTCAGCGTATTGAAGACACCGGCCCTCTAACAAAAAAGAGGATGGAAAACATTGACTATGAAACTCTTGAGGCTGCCAAAGGATTTATCAAAAAGCAGGTGGATGCAGATAAACCATTCTTCACTTGGTGGAATGCAACAAGAATGCACTTCAGAACTCATGTGAAAGATGAAATGAGAAATGCCGGACATGATGAATATACTGATGGAATGATCGAGCATGATATGCATGTTGGACAACTGCTTGACTACTTAAAAGAGTTGGGAATTGATGAGAATACCATCATAATTTATTCTACCGATAATGGCCCACACTATAATACATGGCCGGATGCAGGAACTACACCATTTCATGGAGAGAAAAATAGTAGCTGGGAAGGTGCTTATAGAGTTCCGGCTTTTGTAAGTTGGCCAGGTCATTTCCAAGAAGGAGTTACTCTGAACGGAATATTTGCTCATGAAGATTGGTTGCCTACTTTGGCCGCAGCTGCAGGAGATCCAAAGATGAAGGATAAGATCATGAGTGGAGTTGAGCTGAACGGCAGAAAATATAAGAACTATATTGATGGAGTAAATCAATTGGATTATTTAAAAGGTAATTCAAAAGAGTCTGCCAGAGAAGGTTTCATGTAGAATTGAGAGCTCCTTATTTGATCAACTTGAGAAGAGATCCTTTTGAGAAGGCATTGATCGGTTCAAATACCTATTATGATTGGTACATCGATAGAGCTTACATTTTAATAGCCATGCAAGGATATGCCTTTAGATTTCTTTCAACATTTAAAGACTACCCACCTAGTCAAACAGCAGGTGATTGGAGTTTAGGAAAAGTTGAAGAACAAATTAAGAACATGGTTAAATCAACCAATCAATAATCTTATTGAGTTTAGTATAGTGAAAGGGAATCGAAAGGTTCCCTTTTTTTATTCTCTCTATGAATGAACTAATTTGACCATTGTTAGTTTGAAAAGGAAACTATATCTTCACAAAGCTATTTCACAATTGACATAATGAAAACAGTAAAATCAGTTCTTCTTTTTGCAGTCGGAATATTGTTTTCCGCGGCCCTTTTTTCACAAACTGAAGAAGGAACATCCTCAGCAGATGAACTTGCCAAAAAACTACAGAACCCGGTTGCTTCCTTGATCTCTCTTCCTTTTCAAATGAATTATGATGCAGGAGTAGGACCGGCGGATGGCAATCGAATGACCTTGAACATTCAACCTGTAGTTCCTATTAGCTTAAGTGAAGATTGGAATTTGATCGGAAGGGTGATCTTGCCGGTGATTTCACAATTCAACGTATTTGGCGAAAGTGGCAGTCAGACCGGAACTAGTGATGCAGTTCTAAGTACTTTCTTTTCTCCCAAGGAACCAACCGGAAGCGGTTGGATCTGGGGTGCAGGTCCGGTAATGTTGATTCCCACCGCAAGTGAAGATCTCTTAGGTTCCAAAAAGTTTGGAGTTGGTCCTACTGTAGTTGCTTTGAAGCAGGTAGGAAAAACCACTTTCGGATTTTTGGTCAACCATATTTGGTCGGTGGCTGGAGATGAGGATCGTTCAGATGTGAGCAACACCTTTGTTCAGCCATTTATTGGGAAGAATTTTGCTGGTGGATATGCACTTACGGCTCAAACTGAATTCAATCGGAATTGGGAGGCAGAATTGAATAGCGGTTTTGCCCATTTGATAGGATCAAAGGTTTTCAAGATCGGCAAGCAAATGAGCCAGTTTGGTTTAGGTCCAAGAATTCCTTACGGGAACGGAAATACAGCTGATTGGGGTGTAAGAGCACAAATAGTCTTGCTATTTCCTAA